>NZ_JBHXLL010000011.1:0-197278 GCF_042721415.1 Kitasatospora sp. NPDC058444
ATCGGCACGCCAGGCTCAACGACCGGCACCCCATCGGGATACCGGTCGCATCACCACATCATCCGAACTCGTTATGTGCGAAGGACGGGTCTAGGCTCCGAGCTGGGCACGCCGGTGTGAGCCGCTGTCCGGCGGGCGGCCACGAGCTGCCTCGCACCGGTCCCAGGACGGAGAGCGTTGAGATGACCATCAATCCCGGACCGCCGGAAGGGCGTCCCCAGGCGCCCCTGGTCACGGAGGCTCCCGATCCAGGCCCTCCCTCGCGGGGCGAGCGCGATGCCAAGGACATCACGCTGGACGCCTTCCGGGCCCCGGAGTCGGATGGTGCGCTCACCACTGATCAGGGGGTTCGGGTCGATGACACCGACAATTCCCTGACCGTGGGCGAGCGTGGCCCGACGCTGCTGGAGGACTTCCACCTGCGGGAGAAGCTCACCCGTTTCGACCACGAGCGCATTCCCGAGCGGGTGGTGCACGCTCGCGGTGCCGGTGCGTACGGCTTCTTCGAACCGTACGAGTCCCTCGCCGAGTTCACCTGCGCCGACTTCCTGCAGGAGGCCGGGCGCCGGACTCCGGTGTTCGTGCGCTTCTCGACGGTCCAGGGCCCGCGCGGCTCCGCCGACACGGTGCGTGATGTACGGGGCTTCGCCACGAAGTTCTACACCCGGCACGGCAACTACGACCTGGTCGGCAACAACATGCCGGTGTTCTTCATCCAGGACGCGATCAAGTTCCCCGACTTCGTGCACGCGGTGAAGATGGAGCCGCCGAACGAGATCCCCACCGGCGCCTCCGCACACGACACGTTCTGGGACTTCTGCTCGCTCCAGCCCGAGTCCACCCACATGCTGATGTGGGTGATGTCGGATCGGGCGATCCCGCGCAGCTTCCGGATGATGCAGGGCTTCGGCGTGCACACCTTCCGCCTCGTGACCGCCGACGGGCGCGCCACCTTCGTCAAGTTCCACTGGAGGCCGAGGCTCGGCGTCGCGTGCCAGGTCTGGGACGAGGCCCAGATCACCGCCGGGCGCGACCCCGACTTCCACCGCCGCGACCTGTGGGAGGCGATCGAGGCCGGCGAGTTCCCGGAGTGGGAGCTCGGCGTCCAGCTGATCCCGGAGAAGGACGAGTTCTCGTTCCCGTTCGACCTGCTGGACCCGACGAAGCTGGTGCCGGAGGAGCTCGTGCCGGTGCGGCCGGTCGGCCGGATGGTGCTGAACCGAAACCCGGAGAACTTCTTCGCCGAGACCGAGCAGGTCGCCTTCCACACTGCCAACATCGTTCCCGGGATCGACTTCACCAACGATCCGCTGCTGCAGGGCCGCAACTTCTCCTACCTGGACACCCAGCTGATCCGCCTCGGCGGCCCCAACTTCTCCCAGCTGCCGGTCAACCGGCCGCTGACCGAGGTGCGCACCAACCAGCGCGACGGCTACGGCCAGCAGGTGATCCACTCCGGGACGAGCTACGCGCCGAACTCGGTCGGAGGCGGATGCCCGGCCACCCTGGGCGGCGGGCGCCTTGCCGAGGGGGTGTTCGAGCACTACCAGGAGCGTGTCGACGGGCAGGCGATCCGTCGGCGCAGTCCGAGCTTCGCCGACCACTACGGCCAGGCCGCGCTGTTCTGGCGCAGCCTGGCCGCCTGGGAGCAGGAGCACATCGTCGCCGCGTTCTCCTTCGAGCTCGGCAAGGTCGGGGACCAGGCCGTGCGGCGCCGGATGGTCGCCAACCTGACCCGCGTGGACCGGGAACTGGCTGTGGAGGTCGCCCGCCGCATCGGCGAACCCGAACCCGAGCCCGCACCGGACCGGCCCACCGGCAACCGCGAGGCCGGAGCAGCGGGGGAGCGGGTCTCGCCCGCGCTGAGCCTGGAGAACCTGCGCGGCCACGGCATCCGAACCCGCAAGGTTGCCGTCCTGGTGGCGCAGGGCGTGGACGCCGCCCAGGTGCGTGCCGCGCGCACCGCCCTCCAGGCCGAGGGTGCCACGGTGGAGACTCTGGCCCGGTACGGCGGGAGCGTGGGCGGCGGCGACGGCCAAGACGTGGAGGTCGACCGGGCGTTGGTGACCACCGCCTCGGTGCTGTACGACGCCGTGGTCGTCCCGGACGGCACAGAGGACGCGCTCGTCGTGGATCCGGACGCCGTCCGGTTCGTCAACGAGGCACTGCGGCACGGCAAGCCGGTGGCCGCGCTCGGCACCGGCGCGGCGCTCGTGCGGGCCGCAGGGGCCCCCGGCGCGGAGCACATCGCCGGAGTTGCCCTCGGTGGCCCGGACCGGCAGCCCGGCCCCTCGTACTGGGTGGACTTCGTCCGCCTGATCGAACAGCACCGGTTCCCACAGCGCTGAACCCGAGCCGAATCGCCCGGGAGACCCGCCCGTCCTGGAGGAGTCCCGGTCCCGCTGTGCGGGCAGGCCGCAGGCCTGGACGCATGGCGCCAACTGGCCGTCCGTACTCGGCAGGGCGAGGCCGGTGGGCTCTGCCCGTTCGCCGGCTTAACCCGTTCGCGGTCGAGTCCGTTGGCCGTGCGGCGCTGTCGGGGACCACTCGAAGGACCTTCGGCCTAGCGTGGTGGCGGCAGTGCCCGGGTGGCCGCCGCCACCCGAACGGGGGAGGACGTTCACGAAGGAGCGGATTCCGATTGACCGAGTACGGCTACTTCCTGTCGTGTGAGGAGTTCTCCCCAGCGGAGCTGATCGACCAGGCCCGCCGTGCGCAGCAGGCCGGGTTCACCCGATTGGCGATCTCCGATCACTTCCATCCGTGGAACGACGCGCAGGGCAACAGCGCGTTCGTGTGGTCGGTGATCGGGGCGTTGTCGCAGGCCGTCTCGCTGCCGGTCACCACGCTGGTGACCTGTCCGACGGTTCGGCTGCATCCGGCGGTGACCGCGCAGGCCGCCGCCACCTCCAGCGTTCTGCTGGATGGGCGCTTCGCTCTCGGTGTCGGGACGGGGGAGGCGTTGAACGAGCACGTCCACGGGGATGCGTGGCCGTCGTTCGAGGTGCGGGCCGAGATGCTGGAGGAGGCCGTCGAGGTGATGCGCAAGTTGTTCACCGGTGAACCGGTCAGCCACAGCGGCCGGCACTACACCGTCGACAACGCCCGCCTCTACACCGCCCCCGACCAGCAGCCACCGGTGTACGTTTCCGCCTTCGGGCCGAAGGCCGCCGAACTGGCCGGCCGGATCGGGGACGGATTCGTCACCATGACCCCGGACGCCGACCTCGTGGGTGCGTTCCGGGAGGCCGGGGGCCAGGGCAAGAAGGTGGTGGGCGGCGTGAAGGTGTGCTGGAGCAGCAACCGGGAAGCGGCCGTGGACGTGGTGCACCGGCTGTGGCCGACCGAGCTGCTGCCCGGCGAACTCGCCCAGCTCCTGCCCACCCCGGCGCATTTCGAGCAGGCAAGTCAGCTCGTCACCCGCGACATGGTCGCCGACGCGGTCACCTGCGGCGACGATGCGGAGCAGCACGTGGAGACAGCGCGGGCATATGCGCGTGCCGGGTTCGACGAGGTCTACGTCGGACAGATCGGCCCCGATCAGGAGGTCTTCTTCGACGCCTACCGTGAGCTGGTCCTGCCCGCCCTGAACCGCTGACCGGGGCCGTCCGATCCATGGCGTCCGGCCCCGGCAGGTGCCCCTTTCGGGAGCAGACGCCTTCGGGAGGCAGAGGTGGTTGCGGTGGCACAGCAAGGTACTTCATGGCGCCGAGGCGTTCGGCGCCGGCCGGACGCCTCAGGTTCCGGCGCTTGACCGGCGTGCGAAGGCGTGCCCTGTGAGCGCGGCCTGGCACCGGTTGCGCTCTGTGTGCGGGCGCGCGTGGGGGCGCGGGCAGGAGATCGAGCTGATGCAGCGTTCGCTGGCCTTCGCCGCGCTGTTCTTCGTGACCCTGGTGCCGTTGCTCGTGGTCATTGCGGCGGCTTCCCCTGCCCGCGGCAACGGGATCGCCCAGTGGATCACCGACGGCCTGGGGCTGTCGCCACGCGGCGGCCAGGCCGTCGAGACGCTGTTCAGTTCACGCGGGCAGGTCCTCAGCACGACCACCGGGTTCAGCCTCGCCGCGCTGGCCTTCTTCGGCGTTTCGCTGATGGGTGCGATGCAGGGCGCCTACGAGCGGATCTGGGGCCTGCCGCGAGGACCGTGGCACCGGGTGTGGCGCCAAGTCGTCGCGCTGGCCGGGCTGACCGGCTATCTCGTCCTCGCGGCGTGGAGCGGTGTGCCGTGGCGGCATGCTGCCGTTCAACCGACCCTGCGGATCCTCGCCACGGTGCTGGGCGGTCTGCTGCTGTTCTGGTGGCTTCCGCGCTTTCTGCTCGGGGCGCGAGCCCCGCGGCGGGGACTGGTGCCCGGGGCGGTGGCCACGATGGTCGCCCTGGCCGGCCTCCGGCTGTTCTCCCGGCTGGTCTTCGCTCCGCTGCTGGTCTCCAACGCCGTCTCCTACGGCACGGTCGGCGCGGTCCTGGTGGTCCAGTCCTGGCTGATCGGGGTGGGCTTCACCGTGTACGGCGGAAGCATTGTGGGGTGGGCACTGTCCGGCGGCGACCAGTCAGCCGCCGATGACGGTGGTGAGTGACCGTAGCCGGGCTTGTGGTTCATCCGAGTTCCGGTCAAACGCTCGTTGCTGTGGGCCGTCCAGCAGCAGTGGCACCCGGAACGTGATGCCCGCAGGCGGGCGAGGTCGGGTCTAGAGAACGGGGCGGCGAGCCGCCACGAGGTCGGATCCGGGGGCCTGCACAACGTGCAGTCCTGCGGCTTCGAGCTCCTCGGTGAGCCGCTCGGGCGGGGCAGGCCATATGTCGAACGCCTCGCGGGCCTCGCGGAGGAGCACCCGCTCTCGTTCTACGCGGTAGGTGAAGACCACGCGCAGGACGCCTCGATGGGGCCGGCGGGTGACGTCGGCGCTGTACTGGTCGGGGCCGACCCGCACCGGACCGAGCCGTCCCACCTCCTCGCACCCGCCAGGCAGGCCGGCGGGCGGCGGGTCGAACAGGAGCAGGCCACCGGGCAGGAGGGCTGCCGCGATCGCCTTCCAGGTGGCCCGCCTGGTCGGGGGGTCCAGACAGGCGATCACGTTGGAAGCGACGGCCAAGTCCGCCACGGCCGTCAGGCCTGCCGCCGCGAGGGGCTCGGGGTGCACGGTGACACGAGCGCGCTGGTCCGCCCCGAGGTGGGCCAGGCGCGACAGCAGGGCGGCGCGCATGGCCGGGGCCGGTTCGACGGCGTGGACGGGCACACTGGAGGCGCGCAGCAGGACCTCGGTGGCAGTGCCGGTGCCGGCGCCGACATCGAGGACCGCGTGGCGGGCCCGCGTGGCGGCCGCGGCGAAGCGCCGCTCGGCCAGACGGCGGTCGGTCTCGGCCTGCAGGAGATCGTAGAACTCTGCGGAGACCGAGTACCCGCCGTCGGGGGAGTCGTCCACGGCCGCGCGCTCAGCCGCGTACGGGCTGGAAGTGCGTCGGGTCCGCGAGGGCGCTGGAATCGAGGTGGGCGAGGAGTTCGCCGACATCGGTGTGGACCTCGAGGGCTTTGGCCGAGCGCAGGGCCCGCTCGCCGAAGCCACCGGAGAGCACCGCCACGCAGGTGACCTGGGCCCCGGCGGCGGCCTGGACGTCCCACGGGGTGTCGCCGACGAACAGCGCCTCGCCCGGCCTGGCGCCGGACGTGGCCAGAGCAGCGTGGACGAGGTCGGGGGCGGGCTTGCCGGCCTCGACGTCGTCCGCACAGGTGGCGTGATCGATCGCGTCGTCGGCGGCCAGCACCCTGCGCATCGCCTCCAGGCCGCGCCCCGAGGCGGAGGAGGCGAGGGTGATCGTCCAGCCGCGCCGTCTCAGTTCCCGCAGTAGTCCGCCGGCGCCGTCGAACGGCCGCAGGCGCGGCCGGAACCGGGCGAAGAGCGCCTGGTGCGCCGTGCTGTTCGCCTCGTCCCGGCCGTGGTCGCGGCCGTCGCCCAGCAGGTGGTCGAGGAGCTGGTCGCCGCCCATGCCGATCGCCCCGTGGACGCGGGCCGTCGCCGGGGTGTGGCCGAATCGGGCGAGCGCCTCGGTCCAGGCGACGGTGTGCCAGTAACTGGTGTCGAGCAGTGTGCCGTCGACATCGAACAGTGCTGCGGCCGGCATCGAGGCCTCCCTCACTCACACCCCCGGCATGTCCACCCTGTCGACGCTACGGCCCGACGACCGGCCACGCACGCGGCAGCGGGCCGTTTGCCCCGCTGTTTCCGGGAAACCCGAAGCGGTATGGAAACTGCCTGCCGGACCATCGTCATCACCGGGGCCAGCGGCGGCATCGGCCGCGCGACCGCCGAGGCGTTCGCCGCCCGCGGGGACCGGCTCGCGTTGATCGCCCGCGGCCGGGCCGGCCTCGAAGCGGCGGTGCGCGAGGCCGAGCGGGTCGGCGCTGCCAAGGTCATCGCCATCGAGGCCGACGTCGCCGACGCACACGCGGTGGAGGCCGCCGCCGAACGGGCCGAGGAAGAACTCGGGCCGGTCGACGTGTGGGTCAACGACGCGTTCGCCTCCGTCTTCGCCCCGTTCACCGAGGTCTCCCCGGAGGAGTTCCGGCGCGTCACCGAGGTCGCGTACCTCGGCTACGTCTACGCCACCCGGGCCGCCCTGGCCCGGATGCTGCCCCGCGATGCCGGGGTGATCGTGCAGGTCGGTTCGGCGATCGCCTACCGCGGCATCCCGCTGCAGAGCGCCTACAGCGGCGCCAAGCACGCCATCCAGGGCTTCAACGAGGCGCTGCGCTGCGAACTGCTCGCCTCCGGTACTCGCGTGCGGACCACGATGGTGCAGATGCCGGCCGTCAACACCCCGCAGTTCGACTGGGTCCGGTCCCGCCTGCCCCGTCGGGCGCAGCCGGTTCCGCCGATCTACCAGCCCGAGGTCGCTGCCCGCGCCGTGCTGTTCGCCGCCGACCACCCGGGGAAGCGGGAGTACTGGGTCGGCGGCAGCACGGTGGCGACCCTGGTGGCGAACGCCGTCGTGCCCGGGCTGCTGGACCGCTACCTGGCCCGCACGGGCTTCGACTCCCAGCAGGAGGACCGTCGGCGCCGCGCCACGGACCCGGACAACCTGTTCGAGCCGGTGGATGCCCGGCGGGACTTCGGGGCGCACGGCCGGTTCGATGGCCGGGCCCGGGATCGCAGCCGCCAGCAGCAGGTGGCGCACGCCCTCGGCGCCCTCGCCGACGCGCTGGGGCGCGCGGCTGGACGGGTGCAAGCCGGTTTGCCCGGTGCCGGTAGCGGGTTCCTCTCACGGATGCGGGGAGCACGCACCCCGCAGTCATCGGACAGGAGTGTGTGACCATGCCTCGCGGATCGAGTCCCAAGCGGGAGCGGCAGTACGAGCACATCAAGGACAGTGCGCTGGAGCGCGGTGAGAGCGAGAAACGCGCCGAGGAGATCGCCGCCCGCACCGTGAACAAGGAGCGGGCCCGGCACGGGGAGTCGAAGACCGCCAGCCGCAGCTCGGTGAAGGACATGTCCTCCTCCCGTCGCGGTGGGCTGCGGTCGCACAGCGGCTCCCAGGGGCCGACGAAGGAGCAGCTCTACAACGAGGCCAGGCAGCGCAACATCCACGGGCGCTCGAAGATGAACAAGAAGGAACTCGAACACGCCCTGGGCCGATAGGAGCTGGTGACCGTGGGTACCGTTCCCGTGTCGCCCGACCCCGATGTCACCCCGGTTCCGCCGTCGCCCCCGCCGCAGCCGCCCAGCCCGCCGGAGCCGGTGGAGCCACCGGTGCCGCCGGATCCGCCCGCGCCTCCCGGCCCGCCCGAACCGCCCCCTGAACCGCCGGCCCCGGCCGGCCCGGGCGGGCCCACGGAGCCTGCCTCACCGGAGCCCGGGCACCCCCGCCCGTCGGAGCCTCCCGACTGACCCGGAGACCATGACACGGTCGGGCGGTGGACGGCGTACGTGGAGGCGCCGCCTGCGCCGCGGAGTGGCCAGGTGGTCGGCAGCCGAACAACGGCCCGGGGACTACAGGAGGTCAGGTGCTCACCCGGCTGGTGGAGATCGTGGTGTGGGGTGCTGTGCTGACGGGGCTGACGGTGGTGTTCATCGGCTCCGTCTCGCCCGTCGAGCTGCTGGTCGCCGTTACCGCCGCGTGGGGCGGGGCCGTGGCGGCCCGCAGGATGCGCCTGGCCGCACGCGTCCGCGTCGGAGGAGGGCGTGGCGCGGTGCGTGCGCTCCTCGCGCTGCCGGGCTCGGTCGTGCGCGGTCTGGCCGTGCTGACGGCCGCGATGGCCCCCGATCACGGAGGCGGGAGGGTCCGGCGCATCCGGCTGCGCCCCGGAGCGGGAGCCGGGTGGGCCGGCGCGCTGCTCGCCGCCTCCCCGGACACCTGCGTGATCGACGTGCCCCGCGACGACGAGGTCGTCGTGCACGCCCTGCGCCCGGCCCCGGGACCGGTCGAGGAGGCCGTGGCCCGCACGGACGACGCGCGGTGAACGCCTGGACAGCGGCGGCCCTGGTCCTGCTCGCGATTCCGGCGCCGACGTGCCTGTGGGTCGCGGCGCGCGGCAGCGCGGTGCGCCGCCTGATCGGGGCGTCGATGCTGTCGACCGTGGCCGGCGCGGTGTTCCTGCTGCTCCCGATGGCGTACGACCGGTCCTCCTACCAGGACCTCGCGCTGATGCTGGCCGTCCTGGCTCCCGCCGGCACCCTCGTCTTCGCCCGCTTCGTCGCCGGCCGCCCCCACGACGCCCGCCCGCACGGTTCCACGCCGGAGAACTGACGAGACCCCGCCCGGCCGGCCAGACCGGGGGCGGGAGAGGGAGTTCGGATTGACGCCACGCCATGTGATCGTGCTTGTGTTGCTGTGGGCCGGAGTGGGGTGCGTGCTGCTGTCCGCGGCCGCGGTGCTACGACTGCGCGGAGCGCTGACGCGCCTGCACGCCCTGGCCCCGGCGTCGGTGGCCGGTGTGCCGCTGATCGCCGCGGCCGTGGCCGTCGACCAGGGACCGGGCCGGGGGGCGGCCAAGACGCTGTTCATCGGCCTGGTCTTCGCCGTCGGCGGGACGGTCACCACGATTGCCATCGGCCGTGCCACCCGCCAAGCCGAGGCCGAAGGGGTGAGCAGGCTGTGAACGCATGGCTGATCGGAGCTGTCGTCGCCTTCGTCGTCCTCGCCGCCACCACGGCGGTCCTCACCCGTGACCCGGCCCGCCAGGCGGTCGTCCTCTCCGTGCTCGGTCTGGGCCTGGCGGTGCTGTTCGCGGTGCTGCAGGCGCCCGACGTGGCCCTTTCCCAGCTCGCCGTGGGCACCGCGTTGACCCCGCTGCTGATCCTGTTGACCGTACGCAAGGTCACCCGCCGCCCCACCCGCACCGACGACCGGGCCGGTGCCGGCGACAACGGACCGGAACAGCAGTGACGGCCCGTGCCCGGCTGACGATGTTCCTGGCAGCGGCCGCCGTCATCGCCGCGTTCTTCACGGCCGCGTGCACTCACCTCCCGCCGTTCGGAACGGACAGCCACCCCTATGGGGACCGGGCGGTTGTGGCGGCGCTGGACCGGCGCACCGCCAACGTCGTCTCCGCCGTCAACTTCGACATCCGCGCCTTCGACACCCTCGGCGAGGAGTCCATCCTCTTCGGCACAGTGCTCGGGGCGACCCTGCTGCTGCGCCGGGCCCGCGACGAACGCCACCGACGCGCCGAAGCGGAGCGGGTCACGCCCACGACCCGCCTCTTCGGCGCGCTGCTGTTGCCGGTCACCCTGGTCGTGGGCGTCTACATCGTCGCGCACGGCCAGCTCAGCCCCGGCGGCGGCTTCCAGGGCGGTGTCGTCCTCGCCACCGCTCTGCACCTGGCCTACGTGGCCGCCGACTACCGGGCCCTGAAGAAGCTGCGCCCGCTGGCCGTCCTCGATGTCGCGGACTCGCTCGCCGCCGCCTCCTACAGCCTCGTCGGCCTGGCCGGTCTGATCGTCGGCGGCGCGTTCCTCAAGAACGTGCTGCCGCTGGGCACCTTCAACACCATCACCTCCGGCGGCACCGTCCCGGTCCTCAACGCCGCGGTCGGCGTCGAGGTCGCCTGCGGCCTGATCGCCCTGCTCGCACACTTCCTCGACCAGGCCGTCGAACTCACCGACCCCGACCAGCAGAGATACGGAGACACCTGATGGGAACGTGGGTCTTCCTGGCCGCCGGATGGGTCCTGCTCGTCGCCCTGTACGGCCTGGTCACCAGTCGCAACCTCATCCACGCCATCGGCTGCCTGGCCGTCGCCCAGTCCTCCACCTACCTCCTGCTCCTCGCCGTCGGCTACCGCCGCGGCGCGACCGCCCCCGTCTACTCCGACCTCGCCCCCGGCACCCGTCCCGTCGTCGACCCCGTCGTGCAGGCCCTCGCCCTGACCGACGTCGTCGTCGGCGCGACCGTCACCGCGTTGCTGCTCGCCCTCACCATCCAACTGCGCAAACGCCACCACACCGTCGACCCGCAGGCCCTGACCGGACTCAAGGGCTGACCGTGACCGAAGCAGCCCTGCTGCCGCTCGCGGTGGCCATTCCCCTGCTCGGGGCGGCCCTGCTCGCCGTCGCCGGCCGCAGGCTACCCCGGGCCGGCTGCGACATCCTGGCCACCACCTGCGCCGGTGCCGAGGCAGTGTGCCTCGCCCTGCTCTGGACACGCGCCGACGGGCACCTCGTCACCGCGGACCTGGGCAGCTGGCCCGCCGGCCTCGGCATCGTGCTCGCTGCCGACCCCATCGGCGCAGGACTCGCGCTTCTCGTCGCCGTCCTGGTCCTCGCGGTCGTGGTCTACGCGTGGCGGTACTTCGACGAACCCACCGGCGAGCACGCCGGCACCTTCCCCGCCCTGATCCTGTTGTTCGAAGCCGGCATGGCCGGCTTCGCGCTCACCGGTGACCTGTTCAACGCCTTCGTCTTCTTCGAACTCATGGGAGCCGCCGCCTACGCCCTGACCGGCTACCGCATCGAAGACCCCCGCCCCCTCCACGGGGCGCTCACCTTCGGCATCGTCACCTCCTTCGCCGCCTACGGTTCCCTGCTCGGCATCGGCCTCCTCTACGCCCGCACCGGCGAACTCAACCTCGCCCGCCTCGGCCGGCAGCTCGCGGGCCACCACACCGACGTGCTGACCGTGGCCGCGTTCGCCCTGATCGCCACCGCCCTGCTGGTCAAGGCCGCCGCCGTGCCGTTCCACTTCTGGCTGCCCGACGCGCACGCGGTGGCGCCCACCCCGGTGTGCATGCTGATGTCCGGCGCCATGGTCGAACTCGGCGTCTACGGCATCGCCCGCGTCTACTGGACCGTCTTCTCCGGCCCGGGCGGCATCCCCCACCAGGCCTTCCGCACCACCTTCACCGCGATCGGTGTGCTGACCGCACTCCTCGGCGCCCTGATGTGCTGGCAGCAGCGCCACCTGAAGCGCCTGCTCGCGTTCTCCACCATCAGCCACGTCGGCCTGTTCCTCATCGCCGTCGCCCTGCTCACCCCCGACGGCGCCACCGGGACTGCGGTGTACGTCGCCGCCCACGGCCTGGTGAAGGCCGCGCTGTTCGCCCTCACCGGTGTACTTCTGGACCGCTATGGCTCCGTCGATGAACACGGCCTGCACGGCAAGGCGCGCGACCTGCGCACCGTCGGCGTGCTGTTCGTGGCCGGCGCCCTGGCCCTGGCCGGCATGCCGCCGTTCGGTACCGGCCTTGGCAAGACCCTGAGCGAGGACGCCGCCGCCCACTGGCAGCCGTGGCTGCCCGCCGTGTTCGTCGCGGCCTCGGCCGCCACCGGCGCAGCCGCTCTCCGCGCGGCCTTGCGGATCTTCTTCGGCGCCGGCCCGGCCCCACACAGCCGACCGGACGAGGACGAGACCACCGGCGAGGGCGAGGAACCCGAAATCCGCTCTCCGAAGCGCGCCTTGCCGCACACCATGACGATCGTCCCGGCCGGTCTGATCGGCCTCGCCGTCCTCGTCGGTTCCCTGCCCGCCATCCCCGCCGCCCTCGCCCGTGGGGCGGCCGTCTTCACCGACCCCGACGGCTACACCGCTGTCGTCCTCACCCACGCCAACATGCCGCCCGGACCCGTGCCGGCCGCGGACTGGACCGCGACCGGGGTGCTGCTGGGCCTGCTGTCCGCAGCCGTCGCTCTCGCCCTGGCCACGGCCGCCCTTTACCGGCCCGCCGCCGACCGGCACGCGGCTGCCCGAGCCGTACGGGCGCTGCGCCGCCTGCACTCCGGACACGTCGGCGACTACCTCGCGTGGCTCGCCCTCGGCGTCGCCGTGCTGTGCGTCGCGATCGCCGCCCAGACCTGAATCCTCCCAGGCCCCTACAGCCGCTCCTCCATCCCGATGGCTGCCTTCAGATCGTCGTAAGCCTGACCGCGCTTGCCTTCATGCTGCTCCAGCATCGCCCGGACGATCGCATCCAGCTTGCGCTGGACGGCATGCTCGGCCCGTCGCTCGGAGTTCTTCAGCATCGCCAGCAGCAACAGCGTCACCGCGCCCATCGCATCGCCCACCAGAAGCTGCCACCCGATCGGCAGCCCGGCCACGTGCACCGCGACGACCGCGCCCACCAGGCACAGACACAGCACCGCGAACAGCGGCGAGCTGGTGAAATTCGACGCCAGTTCCGCGAACTCCTCGAACTGCCCGCGCCGACCGTTCCCATGCTTACGAGCAGGATGCTGAAACGTCATGCCGACGCCCTCTCCGTCCAATGCGCAAAGACAGCCGCCTCCACTGTCCACCGACACCGTCCCCGGTGGACCGCGGGCGCGGCAACACGCCACACGGTGCCCTCCGCAGGCGGCGATCGCCATCAACCCGTCGCCGTCGCCCACGGCGTTGCCTTGGGAAAGCCGGGGCGGGGAGGACTCTGGGCAACGAGCATGCGGTTGGTGGGTTACCCCAGACTGGCGCGGTGATCCTTAAGGCTGTCGTCGAGGCCGGTCGAGCTGGCGGCTCCGGTCGCCCCGGCCGGTGGATTCCGAGCTCATCGGCGGGGCAGGATCGTCAGCGGACAGCTCTCCTCGCGCGAGGAGGCCCCTCCGTTCGCTCAGGCCCGGCGCCTGCGGCAGATCACAGGCGTAGACGAGGTCTTCACCGTCCGCGACACCGTCCGTGCCCCCTCACCGACACCGGTGCCCCCCCCCTGCAGAATGAGGCATGGACACCCCCGAGCGCTACGCGATCACCCTGCCGGGCCCACCAGGCACGCACCGTCCGCCCGAGATCGTCGTTGTTCACGCCACCGGTGACAGGACGCCCGACGGTATCCCGATCTACGCCGACGACACCGGAACCTTCCGGGCGGAGATCCAAGCCGGTGTGGCCAGGCTCCTGGACGTCGCTACAGGGCCTGGCCAGCACACCTGCTTGCGCGCCACCCTGCTGCCCTGACCGCAGTAATGCTGGCCAGGTGTGATCGGCATCTCCGGTTCGGAGTCGTACTGTCGTCGTCCAGGAAACAGTTGTGGCGCATCCGAGCAGAAACACGGAAGGAGCCCGGGCGGTTCCGTCCGGCTCCACCGGCACTTTCCGGTCCGCGTCCCGACGTTCCGGAAGGAAGCGCCACAGCGACTTCAGGCACTGGATCCCCCGGGTTAAAGCCCCGGGGCGTAGGGGGCAATTCCGATGATGAGGATGTCGCGGCGCCCTTCGTTCCCGTCGTCGCCGAGGCGGACCGGGCCGACGTAGTGGCTGACGCGCCGGTCGTGCACGCCGTAGCCGTCCAGCGGCTTGGTCAGCACGAAGCGGTCGTGGATCTCCTCGGGCGGCAGCGCGTCGGGTTGCCGGCCGGCGCTCTCCGGGGTGGCGATGACGTTCTCGCCGCCCTGGACGTTCCGGCGGCCGATCAGGTGGGCGAAGGTGAAGGTGGCCGGTGAACCGCCGTCCTGGTGCAGGCAGTTCGGTGAGGACACCGCTTCTTGCGCCCGGTTGTGGACGCCGAGCGAGATCAGGTGGACGCCGACGTAGACGGGAACGCGGTGCAGGTCCTCCAGCCACAGGGCGCGGTGGAGGTCGGCGCGGACGAGGGCGTCGAGCAGCCGGTTGGTGTGCAGGGCTTTCGGGATGTCGGGGAGCCGGCGCCGTACGCGGGGGTACTCGGGGTTGTGCTCGTCCTGCCAGTACTCCGTGACGGTGCCGAACTCCTCGTCGGGGGCACCGGGGATGTAGGAGAGCTCGCCGGTCCAGGGCAGGTGGACGGCGTGCGAGTAGCGGCGGAAGCGGTGGGTCTCGCGCGCGTACGGATCCGGCGGCAGGTCCTGGTAGGCGTCGGCGAGCCGGGTGAAGTCCGCGGCCAGCGCCGTGGTGTCGATGCCCAGGTCGGCGGCGTCCAGGCGGGCGTACCCGTCGCGGCGCACCTGTCCACCGTGCTCGGGCGGGCGTCCGTTTTGCTCCGGGGTGTCGACCATCGGCTTCTCCAGGAGTTCGCGGGCGTCCGTGGGTAGGGGGCCGCCACATGCGCTTTTGGCTTCCTCCACGCTGGCACGCGGGCCGGCGCCGCGCCCCCGGGGGGGCCGCCGTGCGGATGACCGGGGCGGGACGGCGGGCGAGGTGGTCATGCAGTTCGCGAGGTCGTCCACGACCGCGGGCAGGCCGCCGGCCCGGTGCGCGGCGCGCTGGCGGTGGACGCCGCTGCCCCGGGCGGCCAGCCGGTTGACGAAGGCGGTGACCCGCTCCAGATCCCCCAGGTCCTCCAGCGCGGGGCCGATGTGCTCGACGAGCCTCCGTGCGCGTTCCGGAGCGGGCAAAACGTGCCCGGTCAGCGCGTCCGCTCCCGGCCCCGGCCAGCCGTCGCGGGTCGCGTACCAGTACGCGCCGCGCAACAGCTCGCCGCGCAGCCGGGGGCCCGTGTCGCCGTGCTCCGCCAGGCGGGCGGAGGTCACCACCAGACCGCGCACGACGGCCGCCAGGGCCACTGAGTCGGCGGACTCGGCCGGAACGTCCATGCACCGTACTTCCAGCGTCGGCAGGCGCGGGTGCGGGCGGGTGTCCCAGAACGGCAGCTCGGCGAAGGAACTCCCGCCGACCGCCGCCATCGAGGCGGCGACGCGCCGGTAGTCGTCGAAGGACTCGACCCACGGTGGCGGTCCGAGGGAGGGGAAGCGCAGCCGCAGCACCGAGCGCCAGCTCGCGTACCGGGTGTCCCGTCCAGCGTGGAACGGTGAGTTGGCGCTCATCTCCACCAGCAGTGGCAGCCACGGGCGCAGATGGTTGCCGACCAGGGCCGCCACCTCGCGGTCGGGCAGGCACACGTGGACGTGCAGGGCGCAGACGGCGAAGTCGTCCATCAGGCTACGGAACAGCTGCACCCCGTCCAGGTACCGGGGGTGGTCGCCTACCGGCACCGCGCCGCCGCCCCCGATCACGGGCGTCGCGCTGGGGCACACCGCCAGGCCCTCGGCCTCGGCGCACGCGGCGAGCTCGCGGCGCAACCGGGCCAGCTGGGCGGACAGCTCGCGCATGGTGGCGCACGGCGGCGTCCGCACCTCGACCTGGAGGTCCGTGAACTCACCGGACACCAGGTCCCCGAGCACGCCCGCGGCGCGGGCGGCCAGCCGCGGGCCTGCGGGAACCACGGCCCGGGACACGGGGTCCACGACGAAGTGCTCCTCTTCCACGCCCACCGTCGGCGTCGGCCCCCGGCCGTGGCCCGCACCGCCTGCCACGGGCTGCCGGGCTCCTTGCGCGCCCGGGGCGCTGCTGCCGTCCACCTGACCAGAGTCCCTTCCCCCGGCCACGTCGGCATCACGGATCCGGGGACCGGCCCGAAGACGAACGCTCGGGGCAGTGAACCCGAGCAGGCGCTCGGGGCACGTCCCGGTACGAGCCGCCGTGAGGCAGGTGTGAACCGTGCCGGGCCGGGCAACCGCTCGGCATGCTGTTGATCCGCCCGCCCGGGGTCTACGCGCCCCAGGGCGACACCGAACTGCTGGCCGCCTGTGTGCGCCGGGAGCCGCTGGACGGCTCCAGCCGAGTGCTCGACCTATGCACCGGGACCGGGGCCGTCGCGATCACGGCGGCGCGCAGCGGGGCCCTGGTGACGGCGGTGGACCTGTCCGCCAGGGCGGTGGCCGCCGCCTGGTGCAACACCCGGCTGCACCGCGACCCGGTCCGGCTGCGCCGGGGAGACCTTCTGGCCCCGCTGCCCGGTGAACGCTTCGACCTGGTGACCGCCAACCCTCCGTACGTCCCCACCGATCCCGAACGGGCGGCTCCCGGCCGGGGCGCCGCGCTGGCCTGGGACGCCGGACCGGACGGACGGCTGGTCCTGGACCGGATCTGCCGGACCGTTCCCGGGGCGCTGGCCGAGGGCGGCGTGCTGCTGGTCGTGCAGTCCGCACTCGCGGACGTGCCGGCCACCCTGGCGCTCCTGCACGCAGCCGAACTGCGTACGGAGGTGGCGGCGCGACGGCGGCAGCCCTTCGGGCCCGTCATGACGGCTCGGGCTGCTCTGTTCGAGCGGCTGGGACTGATCCGGCCGGGCGAGCGCGAGGAGGAACTGGTGGTGGTGCGCGGTGTCCGCGAGCGCTGAGCGCTACGCCACCCGGGTGGTCGTCGTGCCGGGCGGCCCGTTGCTGGTCGAGGGCCCGGTGGAGGTGATCCTGCCGGACGGCACCCGGCGCCTGTCCGACCGTCCGGTGGTGGCTTTGTGCGCTTGCCGGCGCAGCCGCACGTACCCGTTCTGTGACACCAGCCACCGGCGGCACGGGCGGCCGCCGGTGGCTCGGGAGCGGGGCCCGGGCACGTCGGACGGTGCGGCCGGTGAAAGGTAAGCGGACGGACGTCCGCAGTGCTCACCGCGGCCGCCGCGCGCGTGCCGCACCGGGCGCGGCGCCGAGCAGTGCCGCACCGCCGGCAGCGAGCAGACGGTGGTGCTGGGAGGCCCACAGCTGGGCGCCGTGGTCGCGGGCCTCGGCGTCGAAGCGGCCTTCCGCGCCGTGGTTCGTCTCGGAGTCGCCCGGGGACAAGAGGTTGTTTTGTTCGTCGCCGCGGCGGGGCCGGTCATCCTCCTGCTGGGCGTCGATGCCGGTGCAGGCGAGGTAGCGGTCGAGAAGGCTGGGTGCGAGCGTGGCCGTGCAGTCGGTTGAGCACCCAGTCGAACCGCGGGGTATTGACGGCCGGCATCTGGACCATCGTCACGCGGACCGCCGTTCCACTGGCGAGCAGTTCGCCGCGCAGGGCCTTGTGCCAGCCCTGGTGGGTGTGCTTGGCGCCGCTGTAGGCGGTCTGCAGTGGGATGCCCCAGTAGGCGACCGCCGAGCCGACCTGCACGATCGCGCCGTGGTCACGTGGCAGCATCCGGCGCGGCGCGGGTGGCGTTGACGTACCCGAGGTAGGTGACGTCGGTGACTCGGCGGAACTCGGCCGGGCTGATCTCGGTGAAGGGTGCGAAGACGGAGGCGAAGGCGTCGTTGACCCAGACGTCGATCGACCCGAATTCGGCCTCCGGCGCGGGCGGCGACGGCCTCGCAGGCCTCCGGGTCGGCGACGTCGGCCGACACGGTGCGAACCGGGGAGCCCGCTGCCTCTGCCTCGGCGGCCACGGCGCGCAGCCCGGCGGTGCCGCGGGCGACCAGGACGAGGCGGTCGCCCCGGGCCGGCGAAAGCCCGGGCACAGGCCCGGCCGATGCCGGCTGTGGCTCTGGTGGATGAGGGCCACGGTGATCCAGCCGGCCAGTGCCGATCCGGTGGCAACCCGCAGCAGGAGCAGCAGGGCCCAGCTGATGGTCAGCGTCAGCAGGAGGAGCCGGGACGGCTACCTGAACGAATCCTGAACGAATATGGAGAAAACGGTAGAAAGACCGGTGAAACACGAATTCGGTGTCGTGTGTGGGGTAGGAGACTCGTGCAGCGGCTGCCGACCGATCCAGGCCGCTCCGGCACCCGACGGATGCCACCAGGGCCCGTGCCTGAAGATGCCGGGCACGCCGCTGGGGAACAAACCCGCGACGTGCGAGGATTCGCACGCACGGGTCCAGGGGGTCCACCCGATGCCAGGAGAAGTCCAGTGTCCATCTGCTTGGGAAAGCCCCACCACGCCGCCGACGCGACCCCGGACCCGTCACTCGATCTGCCGGCGAGACCGACTCCGGCCGAGTGCCGGGCGATGGGGAAGTACGAGGCGCGGGAACTGAGCGACGCGTTGTTCGAGCGGCTGGCCGGGCTGGCCCGGGAGACCTACGCCTACAGTTACGTGCGCGGCACGATCATCGAGTTGAACATGCCACTGGTGCGGTTCATCGCCGCCCGCTTCCGTCACCGTGCCGAGGACATGGACGACATCCTCCAGGTCGGCACGATCGGCCTGATCAAGGCCGTCGACGGCTACGACCCGAAGCGAGGGGTCGTGTTCGTCACCTACGCCATCCCCACCATCACCGGGGAGATCAAACGGTTCTTCCGCGACACCTCCTGGCCGGTGCGGGTCCCGCGCAGCACCCAGGAGCTCTACCTCTCCGTCGCCCGCGGCTCCGACCGCCTGGAACAGGAACTCGGCCGCCTCCCGCAGCCCGAGGAGATCGCCGAGGACCTGCACCTCACCGTCGAACAGGCCACCGAGGGGATCGCGGCGGGCCGCGTCTACCGCCCCAACTCGCTGGACGCCCTGCGCGACCAGGACACCGACGAGAGCGGCAGCGCCCTGCTCGACCGGCTCGGCGGCTGCGACCAGGGCATCGAGCTCGCCGACTTCCGGATCTCGGTGCGCCCGCTCCTGGCCCGGTTGCCGGAGCGCGAACAGACCGTCCTCAAGCTGAGGTTCTGGGACGGCTGGACGCAGTCGCGGATAGCGGAGCGGATCGGCGTCTCCCAGATGCACGTCTCCCGGCTGCTCGCCGCCACGCTCGTCCGGCTGCGGGACGAACTGGAGGACCGGGACGCCCCCGGCTGGACCGACGCACCGGAGGAACCGGACTGACTTTCCCGCCGTGGGGCGTTTCCGGCCCCCTGCAGCGGCCTCAACCTGCTCCTCGGTGCCCGTCGGCGCGCGTTGGCGGACGACGTCCGGCTGGTGCTCGTCACTCCGTCCAGGCGGACGCTGCGGGTCCTGGAACTCACCGACACCGCCGGGCTGTTCGACGTCCACGCCACCGTCGAGGACGCCCTCCGGCACCGACCGCCGCACACGGCGCACCCCGCCCTGCGGTGACCACTGTCCCTCGCCGTCCGTGCCCGCGTTCCGACGGGCGGCCACCGGGACACATGGTTGGGCCGCTTCCGAAGGGGCAGGCGCACGGTACGGCCGGGACGGCCCTGGCCGTAACCGTGAGAGGAGCTTCGGATGAGCATGGTGAAGGAGTCCGTGGACGTGGCGGTGCCTCTGCACACCGCCTACAACCAGTGGACGCTGTTCGAGGAGTTCCCGCGCTTCATGGAGGGCGTCGACTCGGTGACCCAACTGGACGACCGTCACAACCACTGGCGGACCAGCATCGGTGGTGTCACCCGTGAGTTCGACACCGAGATCGTCGACCAGAAGCCCGACGAGCGGATCGCCTGGCGGACCGTGGACGGCGAGGTGGACCAGAAGGGCGTGGTGAGCTTCCAGCAGATCGACCAGGGGCACACCCGGGTCGCCATGGCCATCGACTTCCGGCCCGAGGGCATCGCGGAGAAGACCGCCGACGTCACGGGAATGGTCGACCGCCGCGTGAAGGGGGACCTGAAGCGGTTCAAGGAGTACATCGAGGAACGCGGCAGGGAGGAAGGCGGTTGGCGCGGCCGGATCAGTCCGGGCTGAATCCGCTGTCGACCCCCGCGCCACCGGCCGCCAGGGACACCCCTCGGCGGCCGGTCGACGTCCGTGGCCATGCCGGATCAGGAACGATCGGCCCGGTACGGCCGGCGTGCGGTGGGTACCCGCCGTGCTCGGGGTCCGCGTTCGCGCACCCCGAGGAATCCCGCCGACCAGGAGGAGACATGACCCAGCACGGCAAGGTCCTGGCGATCGTGACGAACTACGGCGTCGAACAGGACGAACTGCTCGTGCCCGTACGGCACCTGCGCGAGAACGGCGTCCACGTCGACATCGCCGCCCCCGAACGGAACGAGATCCGCACCCTGGTCGGGGACAAGGATCCAGGCGAGACGGTCCAACCGGCGCTCACCTTCGACGAGGTCGACGCCGCCGGCTACGACCTGCTGCTCATCCCGGGCGGCACCATCAACGCGGACACCCTCAGACGTCATCAGGCGGCCGTCGACACGGTGCTCGCCTTCACCACCGCCGGACGGCCCGTCGCCGCCATCTGCCACGGCCCGTGGCTGCTGGCCGAAGCGGGCGTGGCCTACGGCAAGCGGCTCACGTCCTACCCGTCCCTGCGTACCGACCTGGCCAACGCCGGCGCTACCTGGACCGACGAACCGCTGGTCACGGACGACGCCGACAACTGGCGGCTGGTGACTTCACGCAACCCCGGCGACCTCGAACAATTCCTCCGGGGCATCGACACCGCGCTGCGCACCCAGGTAGGGGCGGCCGACGTGCACTGAGTCACGGACGGCCGTTTGGCTCCGGGGATCCCGGGGACACGCAGGGGCGGCGGAAGTCCGCCATGGAGACGGGCCTTCGCCGCACCGGCGGCGAGCCGGCCGCCGTTACCCGGCAAGGACACAGAACGGAGCATCCGCCGTGTACCACGACGAAGACCTGCTGGAGCAGTTGACCGCCGACCACCGGTCCGTGCTGGTCCACTTCAGCGAACTCAGCGGCATACCCAGTGGGGACCCGCAGCGCAAGGACCTGGCCGACCTCGTGATCGATCAACTGGTTCGCCACACCCGGGCGGAGGAGCAGCACCTCTATCCGCTCGCCCGCGACCGGCTGCCCGACGGGCCGGTCGTGGTGGAACGCGAACTCGCCGACCACCGGGCGGTAGAAGCGTTGTTGGAGGAGCTCCGCCCGACCCACGTCACCTCGCCCCGCTTCGACCGGCTGGTCGCCCGGCTGGTCGAGGAGGTCACCCGGCACGCCGGCGAGGAGGAGGCGCGGCTCTTCCCGGCCGTGAGGGCAGTCGCGAGCGAGGCCGAACTCTGCGACCTCGCGGTCAGGGCACGGGAGACCAAGGAGTCCTCGACCGGCCGGCCCCGTCACCAGCCGCCCACCGCACGTCCGGCGGACCGCCTGCCGCCCCCCGAGCGCTCGGCCTCCGAGCGGATGCGGGACTTCCTGAGTTCGGGTGGTCCGCACTGACTGACCCTTTGCAGGGCCTGAGGACACCGCGAAGGCCGCACGCGCCCTCCTCCACCGCCTCCTCCACCGCAAGGACCCCGGGCGGCTGCCCCGGCGGGCGCAATCCGGCCGACAGCTGCCTGCCGGCCGTCGGGGCCGGGGTGGGGCCGGGGCGTTAGCGGTCGCCGATCCGGGGTAGCCGCAGCGGCGGATCTCGGGGGACGGCGTTGTGAGGAGGCGGACGGATGGACGGGAGTGAGCCGGTGGAGCTGCGCGGGATCGAGCGGGTGCCGCGTGGTGACCACGTGTTGGAGCTGCGGCTGCGCCTCCTCGGGCTCCGTCTGCGTGGCCGGGCTTGGGACGTGTTGCGCGGCGTGCGGCCGCGGATCGTCCTGGCACTTGCGCTGCTGTCGTCGGGCCTGCTCGCGGCAGGCCTGGGAGCGTCCGAGGCACCGTTTCTGTGGATCTTCACAGGCTGCTGGGCCCTGACCCTGACCATCGCTTTCGCGGTGCTCTGTGCCTGTGCCGACGGCCGCCGGGAGGAAGAATGAGCGTGCTGCCCGCGCCGCGCGGTCCGCTTTCGGCGGCGGTGCTCGCCCTGCTCACCTCCGGACCGCCCGGTGCCGGCCGTCAGCTCACGTCGCCCGGCCCGTTCGACGAGCCGTGGGGCGAGGACCATCAGCTGGCCCTGCACCTCTGCTACGAACTCCACGGCCGGGGGCTGCCCGGGGTATCGGACGGCTGGGAGTGGGATAGTGAACTCCTGCGATTCCGAGGAGAGTTGGAGCACTCGTTCCTGGCCGTTGTGCGCGCGGAGGCGGAGCCTGTGCCGCCCTTGCGGGAGGCGCTGGAAACACTGCTCGCGGAGCCGTCCGACGGTACCGGGCCCTCGCACTTCCTGCTCGCCGAGGGGGAGCGCCGGCACGCTCGTGAGTACCTGGTGCACCGGTCGGTCTACCACCTCAAGGAGGCGGACCCGCAGCTGTGGATGCTGCCGAGGATCCATGGTCCCGCGCAGGCCGTGCTGACGACGATCCTCTACGACGAGTACGGCGCCGGACGGCCGGAGCGGGCCCACGCCCTGTTGTTCGCCCGGATGATGGCGGCCTTCGGCCTCGACCCCGGCTACGGGCGCTACCTGGACCTCGTGCCGGCGCCGACCCTGGCCGTGGTCAACCTGATGACGCTCTTCGGCCTGCACCGGGCGCTGCGCGGCGCCGCCGTCGGGCACTTCGCCACCGTGGAGGTGACCTCATCGCCCGGCTCCGCCCGCTTGGCGGCGGCATTGGAACGGCTCGGCGGCGGCCCGGACGGCACGCTCTTCTACCGGGAACACGTCGAGGCGGACGCCGTCCACGAGCAACTCGTGCGCCGCGGGGTCATCGAGGAACTGGTCGCGGTCGAGCCCGAGTTGGCCAGGGACGTGGCGTTCGGTGTCGCTGCGGCCGGGGTGGTCGACGGACGCTTCGCGGACCACCTGCTCGGCCACTGGCGGGCCGGACGCAGCTCGCTGCGCTTCCCGCTGCCGGACGGTACGGGCTGATCCGGGCCCGCCAGGGACCTCGTGCGCGCCGGCGCGTCCACGGCGGCCCGGCACCCTCACCTTCCAGGCTATGGCACCGGCCCCGCCGAGGTGCGCGGGCGGCGGCGCGGACGCAGCCTGGAAGTGCGGGACGTCGCGGGTGCGCGCTCGTGCGGTGCGCGGGCCGCGGTCTCCGGAACGGTCCCGGCGTGCGGGTTCCGGCCCGCGCCCGCACCAGGTGAGGAGTATCCGAACATGACGACGGGCGAACAGCGTGATCGCCGCGAACAGGCCGCCGGGAGCACGCCGCGGCGGGTGCGGCTGCCGGGATTCGTCACGGACCAGGACATCGGGCTCGGTGACGCCGTCAAGCGGGTCACCTCGACGCTGGGCATCCGGCCCTGCGGCGGGTGCGAGCGGCGTGCCGCCGCGCTGAACCGCTGGCTGGTCGTGTCCGGCGGGCCGAGCCGTCGGCAGCGGAACTGAGCCTCCGAGGAGCCAGCGATGGAACAGGACCAGGACGTCCGGGGGCCGGTGCAGGCCGGCGTGACGGGAGCGGCGGAGCCGCCGGGAGCGGGGCGGACGGCGCCCGAACCGCCGTCGGACGGACGGCAGTCAGCACCGGAGCCCGCCTACGGCGGAGCCTGGGCGGATCCGCCCGGCCGCCTCGAGCCCGCGTCCGCGCCGGTCGCCCCGGCCTGCGGGTGCGGCGGTCCGGGCACCGGCACGGCTGAAGGGCGACAGGCGGCGGGTTCCGGTTCGGCACCGGACCAGCCCGCCTTCGTCTACGCGATCGGCCAGATCGACTTCCGTTTCCCGAGCCTGGGGGTCGAGAAGGAACTGGCACAGGCCGTCGGTCGGGTGGAGACCTCGGGGCTGAGCGACCGCCAGACCGTGCACTCGGTCATCTCCCAGCCCGAGAACCGCTACCTCGCACGGCAGTTGTGCTACGTACTGAACATCCAGGGCATCGACACCTACCTGATCCGCCCCCGCGATCCGGCCGACGTCGCACTGCTGGTGGACGCCGTCCGGCCCGAGCCGCGTCCCACGGACCTGGACGTGGTGATCGGCCTCCGGGGGCCGTTGGCGCCGCCGTCGCTCTGCAACGGCCTGACGCTCCCGATGGTCTTCTTCGACCAGCTCTACTCCTTCGACAGCGCGGAGCTGATCAGCGCGATCGAGCGGCCCGAACAGATCCCGGCCGACCGGTTCGAGTCCGCCTCCTACGAACTCCTCGGTCGGATCCTGCATCTGGGTGACAACGCCGGCGACACCGACGAGCACCGCGCGCTCAACTACCTGGCCGTTCGGTACCAGGGGATCTACCACAAGACCGTGGAGGCCTTCGCGGCCGACTCCGCGCTCAGTGCCGTCGAGGTGTGCGACTCGAGACTGAGCGGCGCCCGCCGGATCCTCGACGTGGTGCTCTCCTACACGCACCGCCACAGCGACGTCACCGAGAAGTTCTTCGTGCGGCTCGACTGCAGCGAGATGTTCCCCTTCGTGGTGACGAAGCTGGCGCCCTACTACGACCACTGACCGGCCGCCAGGCCGAAGTGATGTGAGGTGAGCGACGATGAGCATTCCGGGTTTCACCGCGGACACGGTGTCCTACCGGGGCAGTGGTGGGTACCGGACGGGGCGCGGCGCCCCGGCACGGGGGAGGCCGGGCGTGGTGCCACAGGGGCGAGTCGCCCGACGGGCCGGTGGCGACTTCTGGCAGCTGGAGAGGTGTGCCCGGCTGTGCGAAAACAGGTGCCGACCGTTCTGCCACAACCCGCTCAGTGAGGGGTGCGACGTGTGCTACTCCCCCTGCTTCGATGCCTGTACGGGACCCATCGACGATGTGGGTCCGATCTGAGACGAGATGTGGGTCCGTTCTGAGACGAGGTGTGTACCGATGAGGATGCCGGGCTTCACCGCCGACACGGCGGTCTACCGGAGCCGGAGGCACTACCGCCCGGAGCCGTCCCGGGGTGGGTCGGCGCGTGCGAACGCCCTGGTACCGTCCGCACGGGCGGGCAGGGGCTCGCGGCCTCCGGTCGACCCGATCTGCATCCCCGAGTGCCGCGGGGCCTGTTTCCCGTACTGCGTGCGTGATCCACTCAGCCGAAAGTGCCGTGCGTGCATCAGCGACTGCTACGCCCTCTGCCCGCCGTACCCGGGCGTGTGAGGCCGCTCGATGCGCGGCCGCTCGACCTGGTCGGGCTGGCGCCGCTGATGGCGCGCAGTGCCGGGCGGCCGGAGGTTGCCGTCGGGTTGCTGGACGGCCTGGTCGCCGTCGGACAACCCGCTTTCGCCGGACGGCGGTTGCGCCTGCTGCCCGGCCGGCCGGACGCCGCCGGCGGGCCGGCTGAAGCAGGGTCGGTCTGTGCGACCGCCGGCGACGGTCCCTGCGTGCACGGCAGCTTCGTCGCCGGCGTCCTGTGCGCCGACCGCGCCTCGCCGTCGCCGGGCATCTGCCCCGACTGCACACTGCTGATCCGGCCCATCTTCGCCGGCCACCGCGCCGATTCGGGTTCCGTGCCGGCCGGTTGTCCCACCCCGCTGGGCGCCTCGGCCGAGGAGCTGGCCGCGGCCGTCGTGGAGGCCGTCGATGCCGGGGCCCGGGTGCTCAACCTGAGCGTCGCGCCCGAACGGCCGTCCAGCAGCGGGCACCGCGAGCTGACGGCGGCCCTGGACCACGCGGCGGCGCGCGGGGTGCTCACCGTCGTCGCGGCCGGAAACCAGGGCCGACTGGGCAGCTCCGTGCTGACCCGGCACCCCTGGACCATCCCGGTCGTCGGGTACGACGGCCGGGGCCGCCCGATGGGCCTGTCCAACCTGGGCGGCTCGATCGGCGCCCGGGGTGTCGGCGCACCGGGACAGGCCGTGGTGCAGCTGGACCCCGGCGAGCGCCCGCTCGTGCTCTCGGGCACCAGCGTGGCCGTCCCCTTCGTCACCGGAACCCTCGCCCTGCTGCTGTCCTGCTTCCCGGGGGCCGCCCCGGCCGAGGTCCGCGCGGCCGTGCTCCGCGGCACCGCCCGCGCATCCGCGCGGCGCTCGGTGGTGCCACCGCTGTTGGATGCGTGGGCCGCGTACGAGCGCCTGCGGGCTGACCTCTGACGGTCGTTCGACCGACGACGTCGTCGCCCGGCGCCATGGGGAATTCGGCGGCCGGGATTCCGGCCTCCGGTCAGGTCGTGAAATCACCGCCCGCCGTTCCGAGGATCAGTCGCGAGGGGGCGATCGGCGTGTCGAATCCGATCGCGGCGACGACGAAGAAGGAGATTCCGATGCCGAAGGCCACCGAATGCGGCTGGTCGAGATTGAACGTGTTCTGACCGTCCAGCCCGGTGCGGTGTTCGCCCTCGGCGGCGAGGTTCTCGAATTGCTGGATCGGCCCGCCGGAGGCGTCCCAGACGTGGACCCGGGAGAGCCGGCCGAACCCGACGTCGGTCTTGAACAGGACGAAGACCCTGACCAGGTTCGTCCGGACGTCGTTGACGATCACCGGCGTCGGTACGGCGATGTGGAACCAGCTGGACTTCCCCGGGGTGATGTCCACATCGGAGCCCCACCCGAAGTGCCCGTTGCGGCTGAGATTCTCGGGGTTCTCCACCACCATGGCGTTTCCGTGGACCCAACTCGCTTGCAAGGCCACAAGACCCACCTCCTAGGCAGGTTATTCCTTTTCTTGTAGTCTCACACTCCGAAGTCGCGGCTTTCAAGGGTCGAGCCCCGCATACTTTCCGCTATCACGGCGCCATTACCGATTCGTACAGTCATGGTGAACGGTTCGTGCTGGTCGGCAACCGGTGCGAGGTCTGGTTCCGGGCCGACCGCGGCCCGGTGATGGCCGGTCAGTCCCGGTTGGTGCCCGTTGGACCAGGGCCGGCTGGTGACCGGCCGTCCGGGGCGGGTCGGCCGGTCCGCCCGGGGTGCCGTGGACCCCGCGACATCAAAACGTAACGTCTCCGCGAGAAGTCGTCAGGCGTAAAGTCTTCCCCAACTCCTGTCCAATCTGGCATGTTTCCTTCAATTCCCGTGCGATCCCCCTCCCCCTCACGCACGGGCCGAATCGGAGGACACGTGTCACCCCTGATATCCCGGCGGCTCGGCCGCCCGGCCGCAGCCCTCGCCGTGCTCTCGGCCATGGCGCTCGCCACCCCCACCGCGTTCGCGACCGCCGCATCCTCGACCACCACCCCCACCGTCCCCGGCGCCGTCTCCGCGCCCGCCGCGCAGGCCCCCGCCGCGCAGGCCCCCGCCGTCGCGGGCACCGCGGCCGGCTGGGCCGCCGGAACCCGTGCCTACCTGGTGATCAGCGCCCCCGCCGACATCGCCGCCGCCAAGACCGCCGTCGCGGCCAAGGGCGGTACGGTCTTCGCGAGTTACGACCAGATCGGCGTCCTCGTCGCCCACTCCACCAGCGCCGGCTTCGCCGCCGCGCTGCGGACCGTCACCGGCATCCAGCAGGTCGGCGCGACCCGCACCTCCGACGTGCCGGCCGACGCCTACAGTCCGGCCCTGCCCGCCAACCCCGCCCAGGCGGCCACCACGCTGACCGAGTCCAGCCGCTGGGACATGACCCAGATCAAGGCCGACCAGGCCTGGGGCGTCACCACCGGCTCGCCGTCCGTCAAGGTCGGCGTGCTCGACACCGGCGTGGACGACCAGCACCAGGACCTCGCGCCGAACTTCGACGCCGCCGACTCGGTCTCCTGCGCCTACGGCAAGCCCGACACCCGCAGCGGCGCCTGGCGGGACGTGGACACCCACGGCACCCACGTCGCCGGCACCATCGCGGCCGCGAAGAACGGCAAGGGCGTCATCGGCGTCGCACCGGGCGTGAAGATCGCCTCGGTCCGGATCGCCGAGCCCACCAGCACCCTCTTCTACGCCGAGAACACCGTCTGCGGCTTCGTCTGGGCCGGCGACCACGGCTTCAAGGTCACCAACAACAGCTACTACACCGACCCCTGGCAGTTCAACTGCCCGAACGACCTCGACCAGGCGGCCATCATCGAGGGCGTCAAGCGCGCCCAGGAGTACGCCGAGGGCAAGGGCTCGCTGCAGGTCGCGGCGGCCGGCAACGCCAACTACGACCTGGCCAACAAGACCACCGACACCGAGAGCCCGAACGACTCCACCAAGGTCACCCGGACCATCACCAACGCCTGCATCGACATCCCCACCGAACTCCCCGGCGTGGTGACCGTCGCGGCCACGGGCAGCGGCAGCGGCAAGGCCTCCTACTCCAACTTCGGCCGGGGCGTCATCGACGTCGCGGCGCCCGGCGGCGACGGCGCCACCGGCGTCTACTCGACCCTGCCCGGCGGCAAGTACGGGACCAAGAGCGGCACCTCGATGGCCTCCCCGCACGTCACCGGGGTGGCCGCGCTGATCGCGAGCACCGACTCCTCGCTCACCCCCGCCGACATCCGGGCCCGGCTGGCGACCCAGGCCAACGACCTGGCCTGCCCCGCCTCCGACAGCCGCTGCACCGGCACCACCGCCAACAACGGCTTCTTCGGCGAGGGCCAGGTCGACGCGCTGAAGGCGGTCGGCGGCGCCACCCCGCCCACCGGCACGTACTTCGAGAACACCGCCGACGTGGCGATCCCCGACAACACCACGATGGAGAGCCCGATCACCGTCACCGGCGTCAGCGGCAACGCCCCGGCGACGCTCAAGGTCGGCGTGGACATCAAGCACACCTACCGCGGCGACCTCGTCCTCTCCCTGGTCGCGCCCGACGGCACGGTCTACCTCCTGGAGGACTTCCCGAACAGCGACAGCACCGACAACGTCGCCAAGACCTACACCGTCAACGCCGCCGCGAGCACGGCGAACGGCACCTGGAAGCTCCGGGTGAAGGACGGCGCCTCCGGCGACACCGGCACGATCGACGCCTGGAACCTCACCTTCTGATCCCCGCGGTTCCGACCGGCCGCCCGACGCCCCACCGCGTCGGGCGGCCGGGCCGCGAGCAGGACGCCCGTGCTACTCCGGGACGAGCACCGCGACGCCCGTCACCCGGTCCGCGGCGAGGTCCGCGAGCGCCGCGTCCGCCCGGCGCAGGGGATAGCGGGTGACGTGGACCGCCGGGCGGGCACGGGCCGCCTCCGCGAGGAAGGCCAGGCCGTCGGCCCGGGTGTTGGCGGTGACGCTGCGCAGGGTGCGCTCCTGGAAGAGGTGCCGCCGGTAGTTCAGCACCGGGATGTCGGTGAGGTGGATGCCGGCCACCGCGAGCGTGCCGCCGCGGTCCAGCGCGGCGAGGGCGACGGGCACGAGTGCGCCGACCGGGGCGAACAGGACGGCGGCGTCCAGCGGTTCCGGGGGCGGGTCGTAGGAGTCGCCGGCGAAGACGGCGCCGAGCTCCAGCGCCAGCCGCCGGGCGGCCGCGGCCCGGGTGAACACGGCCACCCGGGCGCCCCGGGCGAGGGCGATCTGGGCGGTCAGGTGCGCGGAGGCGCCGAAGCCGTAGACGCCGAGCAGCCCGCCGGCCGGAAGGTCGGCGCGTTCCAGGGCCCGGTAGCCGATGATCCCGGCGCACAGCAGCGGGGCCAGCTCCTCGGCGGGCGGGCCCTCGGGGAGCCGGTAGGCGTAGCGGGCGTCCGCGGTGACGCGCCCGGCGTAGCCGCCGTGCCGGTCCCAGCCGGTGTAGCGGGAGTCGGGGCAGAGGTTCTCGCGGCCACCGCGGCAGTAGCGGCACCGGCCGCAGGTCCGGGCCAGCCAGGCCACCCCGGCCCGGTCCCCGACGGCGAACCCCTCGACCTCGGCCCCCGCCGCCAGCACCCGCCCGACCACCTCGTGCCCGGGCGTGCACCGGGCCAGCCTGGGGGCGAGGTCGCCCTCCGCGAGGTGCAGGTCGGTGCGGCAGACCCCGCAGGCCTCCACCTCGACCAGGACCTCCCGCGGCCCGGGCGCGTCGAGTGTGCGCCGCTCCCACACCAGCGGGCCCGGCCCCGGCCCGCCGACCGGTCCGGGACGCTCCACCGCCCAGGCCCAGGTCTCGGCGGGTGGGGGTTCCGTCGCGTTCATCGCCGTCTCCTCTGCCGCTCGGCCGGCCGGGTCGCCGGGTCGGTGGGTCGGTGGGTCCGGGTTCAAGTCTGCTGCTCGACGGTGCCGCGTCGCTCCAGGGTGACGGAGAGCGGGTCAGCCCCAGTACCCCGTGTGCACGGCGGTGGCCTCCTCGAAGAGGTGCGGGCCGGAGACCTCCACGGCGCCGCCGCCGGCCGCGAAGACCTGGCGGCAGGGCAGGTCGAGCACCGGTTCGTCCGGGTCCACTCCGGCGATGGTGTTCAGCTCGGTGGCGGCGAGCGCGTAGACGACCCGCCGGATGCCGCTCCAGTGGATCGCGCCGGCGCACATCGCGCACGGCTCGGTGCTGCTGTACAGGACGGCCGCGGTGAGCTGGTGCGGGGACAGGGCGCGGGAGGCCTGTCGGACCAGGTTGGTCTCCGCGTGCGCCGTGACGTCGTGGTCGGTCAGCACGGTGTTCTCGGCCGTGAGCAGGACGCTTCCGGACGCGTCGGTCAGCAGCGCGCCGAAGGGGTGGTTGCCGTGGGCGCGGGCGGAGGCGGCGAGCTCGATGGCCGCGAGCAGGTGGGGGCGGGTGAGGTCGGTCATCGGCGTGCTCCTCGGGGGTGGACCGGACGGGAGGACAGGGACGTCGGACGGGAGGACAGGGGACGTCGGCGCGGACGGTGGGTGGTGTCAGCCACCGTAGCCGCCGCCGCCCGGTGTGCGGATCTCCAACGCGTCACCGGCCGCGACCTCGGCGCTGCCGTACCCGGGCAGCTCCTCGACGGTGCCGTCGGCGCGCAGGAGACGGTTGGCGCCGAGCGCGCCCGGGGAGCCGCCGGCGAGGCCGTACGGCGGGACGCGGCGGTGGCCGGTGAGCAGGCTGACGGTCATGGGTTCGCGGAAGCGCAGCCGGCGCAGGACGCCGTTGCCGCCGTGGTGGCGCCCGTCGCCGCCGCTGTCCGGGCGGACGGCGAACTCCTCGACCAGGACCGGCAGGCGCCACTCCAACACCTCCGGGTCGGTGAGGTGGGAGTTGGTCATGTGGGTCTGGACGGCGTCCGCCCCGTCGAAGCCCGGGCCGGCGCCGGAGCCGGAGGCGATGGTCTCGTAGTACTGGTGTTCCGCGTTGCCGAAGCTGAGGTTGTTCATCGTGCCGGACCCCTCCGCCTGCACGCCGAGCGCCGCGTAGAGCGCGCCGACGATGGCCTGCGAGGTCTCGACGTTCCCGGCGGCGACGGCGGCCGGGTACCGCGGCGCGAGCATCGAGCCGGGCGGCACGACGATCCGCAGCGGGCGCAGGCAGCCGTCGTTGAGCGGGATGTCGTCGGCGACGAGGGTGCGGAAGACGTACAGGACGGCGGCGGTGACGACGGCGGAGGGGGCGTTGAGGTTGCTGTCGAGCTGGGGCGAGGTGCCGGTGAAGTCGATGGTGGCGCTGCGGTCCCGGCGGTCGACGCGCACGGAGACGGCGATCACGGCGCCGGAGTCGGTCTCGTAGCGGTACGAGCCGTCGGACAGCCCGTCGACGGCCCGGCGCACCGCCTGCTCGGCGTTGTCCTGGACGTGCCGCATGTAGGCGTGGACGACGTCGAGGCCGAAGTGCTCGATCATCGCGTTGACCTCGTCGACGCCCTTGCGGTTGGCGGCGATCTGGGCGCGCAGGTCGGCGAGGTTGGTGTCCGGGTCGCGGGAGGGGTGCGGCGCCCCGGTGAGCAGCCGCACGGTCTCCTCCTCGCGCAGCCGTCCGTCCGCCACCAGCGGCCAGTTGTCGAAGAGCACACCCTCCTGGTGGATCTCCCGGCTGTCGGCGGGCATCGAGCCGGGGGAGGTGCCGCCGATCTCGGCGTGGTGGCCGCGCGAGGCGACGAAGAACAGGACCTGGTCGCCGTCCGGGGCGAAGACCGGGGTCACCACGGTGACGTCGGGCAGGTGGGTGCCGCCGTGGTACGGGTCGTTGACGGCGTAGGCGTCCCCGGGGCGGAGCCGTGGACCCTGCCGGCGCAGCACCTCCTTGACGGTGGTGCCCATCGAGCCGAGGTGGACGGGGATGTGCGGGGCGTTGGCGACCAGGTTGCCGTCCGGGTCGAAGAGTGCGCAGGAGAAGTCGAGCCGCTCCTTGATGTTGACGGACTGGGCGGTGGACTCCAGCCGGGCGCCCATCTGCTGGGCGATCGCCATGAAGAGGTTGTTGAAGACCTCCAGCAGCACCGGGTCGGCGGCGGTCGGGACGGCTTCCTGGGCGGTGTCCCGGACCCGTTCGACCCGCAGGTGCCCGGCGGCGGTGACGGTGGCCCGCCAGCCGGTGTCCACCACCGTGGTGGCGTTGGCCTCGGCGATCACGGCCGGGCCCGGGACGGTGTCGTCCGCGCGCAGCGACTCGCGTTCCAGCAGCGGGACCCGCCGCCACTCCCCGCCGGTGTACATCCGGACGGTCACCGGCTCGGCCGGTGTGGTCGCGGGGGCGAGGGCGCCGCCGAGTTCCGGCTGTTCGGTGAGGCCGGTGCCCTCGACCGTGAGGGCCTCGATCACCAGCGGGCGGTCCATCAGGAAGGAGTAGGTGGACCGGTGCCGTTCCTCGAACTCGGCCCGCATCCCGGCCGGTTCGCCGAGCGGGACGGCGATCGTGGTGTCGGTTCCCCGGTAGCCCAGCCGGGCCCGGTGGGCCAGCCGGATCCGCTCCCGCGGGACGCCCTGGTCCAGCAGCTCTCCCGTGACCGCCCGCGCCAGGTCGTCGGCGAGCGCCCGTACGGCGCCCATCTCCTCCTCGGCCAGCGGGCGTTCGACGGCGTGCTCGCGCAGGACGGTCGTGTCGGCCAGCCCGATGCCGAGGGCGGACAGCACCCCGGCCATCGGCGGGACGAGGACGGTGCGGATGCCCAGCGCCTCCGCCACCGGGCAGGCGACCTGGCCGCCCGCGCCGCCGAAGGTGGTCAGGGCGTAGCGGGTGACGTCGTGGCCCTGCTGGACGGAGATCCGCTTGACCGCGTTGGCGATGTTGCCCACGGCGATCCGCAGGAAGCCCTCGGCCGCCTCCTCGACCGAGAGTCCGCCGATCCCGTCGGCGAGTTCGGCGAACCGGCGTCGGGTCAGCCCGGTGTCGAGCGGCTGGTCGCCGTCCGGCCCGAAGACGTGCGGGAAGTGCTCGGCCTGGATGCGGCCGAGCAGCAGGTTGGCGTCGGTGACGGTCAGCGGTCCGCCGCCCCGGTAGCAGGCCGGGCCCGGGTCGGCGCCGGCCGAGTCAGGTCCGACGCGCAGGCGTTCGCCGTCGAAGCGCAGCACCGAGCCGCCGCCGGCCGCGACGGTGTGGATGGCCAGCATCGGTGCCCGCAGCCGTACCCCCGCGACCTGGGTGGTGACCACCCGCTCGTACTCGCCCGCGAAGTGCGAGACGTCCGTGGAGGTGCCGCCCATGTCGAAGCCGATCACCCGCTCGTGGCCGGCCAGCGCGGACATCCGCACCATGCCGACGATCCCGCCGGCCGGGCCGGAGAGGATCGCGTCCTTGCCCCGGAAGTGCCCGGCCGCCGCGAGGCCGCCGTTGGACTGCATGAACATCAGCCGGACACCCGCGAGTTCGTCCGACACCCGCCGGACGTAGCGGCGCAGACCGGGGTCGAGGTAGGCGTCCACCACGGCGGTGTCCCCGCGCGGCACCAGCTTCATCAGCGGGCTGGCCTCGCTGGACAGCGAGACCTGGTCGAAGCCCAGCCGCTCGGCGAGGCGCCCGATCTCCCGCTCGTGCTCGGGGTGCAGGTAGCTGTGCAGGCAGACCACCGCGACGGAGCGGACGCCGTCGCGCAGACAGGCGCGCAGGTCCTCGGCGAGCCGGTCGAGGTCGGGCGGTCGCAGCACCTCGCCGTCGGCGGTGATCCGCTCGTCCACCTCGACGACCCGGGTGTACAGCGGCTCGGGCAGCACGATCGCGCGGGCGAAGATCCGTGGCCGGTTCTGGTAGCCGATCCGCAGCGCGTCCGCGAAGCCGCGCGTGATGACCAGGGCGGTCGGCTCGCCGGTCCGTTCCAGCAGGGCGTTGGTGGCCACCGTGGTGCCCATCCGGACCGAGTCGACGTCCGCTTCGAGGTCCGCGTCGGGCGGCAGCAGGGCCCGGATGCCGGCCACGGCCGGGTCCCGGTAGCGGGCCGGGTCGTGCGAGAGCAGCTTGTGGGTGAGCAGTCGGCCGTCCGGGGCCAGCGCGACCACGTCGGTGAAGGTCCCGCCACGGTCGACCCAGAACTGCCAGCCCCTGGCTGCCATGACCGGCTCCCTCCGCCGTGCCGCGTGGCGTTCCCGGCCCGCGTGTTTCTCCGCGCGGGTTCCTCGCAGGCGTTCCGTGCGTTCGTGCGTGTCCGTGCGTGAGCGGCCCCGCGCACGAGTATCCGACCGGGCGAACGGGCGGGGCAAACGGAACGAACCGGGCGTGGGGGTTCAGGAATCCCTACGGCAGGCCGGTGTGCGAGAAGAGCACGGCGTGCCGGGCGATCGCCCCGGCCCGGTCGGCGCACTGCTGGTAGCAGCAGGACAGCAGCACGAGATCGGTGCCGTCGACCGGATCCGTCCCCGGCTCGCGGAGCAACAGCTCGTACAGCAGCCGCTGCCGCCGCCCGATCTCTGGCAGCTCCGCCAGCACGTCCGCGACACCCTCGGCCGCCCCCGACTCCAGGGCGTCGGCGGAGCGGGCGACCAGGTCCAGGGCGGCGTTCGCGATCCCGTGCAGCGGGGCCCGCAGCCGGTCGTCGAGCGGCTCCCGCTCCTGGCGAGCCCAGGCCGCCTCCAGCAGCCGTCGCGCCAGCTGTTCGAGCGCCTCCACCTCGCACCCCACGTGGACACCCACCACGACCCCGGCCGGTCCGCCGGGCGTCGCGGCGGCGTCCTCCTCGATCCGGACGAGCAGCTCCGCCAGGGCCTTCTCCGCGGCCGGGATCCCGTCCCCGTCGTCGGCCGGGTCCGTCAGTACCGCCGTCACGCCGGACAGCGCGGTGTGCGCGAGCCGCACCAGAGCGGCCAGCTCGCCGACCAGGGCGCGGTACCCGCCGTCTGCTCCGTCAGGCATCCCGTTCACTCCCGTCCTCCGGCCCCCCGACCAGTCTCGCCCCGATCCGACGGGGACGCCTCGGGCAGCGTGCGACCCACGGCGCTCGGGCACCGCGGGTCGCACGCGGCCCGACGCGTGGTGGCCCGAGGTTGTCCGGGCGGGGATCAGACCAGGCGCGCGCCCCACGCGCGGGCCCGGTCGAGTTCGCCGTCGCGCAGCGGCCCGTCGCTGCCCTCGACGATGAAGCCCTCGGGTTCGGCGACCACGTCGTAGTGGTGGCGGGCGAGCCGGTGGGCGATGCCGTCGGCCGCGCCGCCGGCCCGCGGCATGTCGCCCCGGGTGTCGAACGCGGCGGCGTGGGTGCCGGAGTCGGTCGTCGGAAGGCCGTGGAACCAGGCCCTCAGACCCGGACCCTCGGCGGTCTTCCGAGCCTCGGCGGCGGCCTCCTCGTGGCCCTCCTTGTGCTTCTCGGCAGTGGCGGCCATCCGGCGGCTGAGGCCGGAGGACATGCCGTGCATGTGGGTCGGGCCGCCGACCACCAGCAGGTCCGCGGACCGGGTGGTGTCCGCGTTCGCCTCGGACACCGGGAGGCAGTCGACGGCCGCTCCGGGGTCGCTCTGGCGAACACCCTCGGCGATCGCCTCGGCGACCTGCCGGGTGTTGCCGTACATGCTCTCGTACACGATCACGGTGTGCATGGTCTCCACCTTTCGTCATCTCCAGGCTCGCTCGGGAACTCCGTCGCGGAGGTGGGCCGTTCGGCCCGATCGGGGCGCCATACGGGCACGTCGGCCGGTGCGCCGGCCGCTGGCGGTCCGGGTCACCGCGGGGGAGCGGGCACCGTCACCACGGGGCAGTGGGAGCGGCGCAGCAGGCCGTGGGGCACGGAGCCGAGGCGCATGCCGGTGAAGCCGCCGTTGCCGCGCCGGCCGACGACCACGGCGAGGGCGTGCTCGGCGGCCCGGGCCAGCTCCTCGACCGGGTGGCCGTGCACGAGTTCGTGGGTCACGGTCACGTCCGGGTGGTGTTCGGGTCGGCCCGCGGTGGACTCGGAGAGCATCCGGCGCAGCAGCTGCCCGGTGGCGGGATCGTCCGGGTCGCCGACCTGCGGGCGCTGCCGGACCCACAGGACCCGCAGCGCGGCCCGGCGCTCGTCCGCGTACTGGAAGGCGAAGTCGACGGCGGGTCCCGAGGACGGGCTGCCGTCCACACCGAGCACCACGTACGGCGGGTCCTGGGTGGTGTGCTCGGGCTCGCGGACGACGACCACCGGGCAGTGCGCCTGGGCGCTGACCGGCACGGCCACCGAGTAGGCGCTCAGCGCCTCCTCCACCCGGCCCAGCCGACGGGAGCCGAGGACGACGAGTGCGGCGTCGCGGGACGCCCGGCACAGTGCGGGCGCCGGAGCGGCCTTCGCGACCAGGGTGGTCACCTCCAGCCCGGGGTGGCGCTCCCGGGCCATGGTGGCGGCCCGGCCGAGCTCCCTTTCGCCCTGCTCCCGCAGGGCGTCCTGGTAGCGGCCCGCCTCGAAGTGCCGGAACTCGTGGTACAGCGACGGGACGGCGTGCACCAGCCGCAGCGGCAGGCGCCTGCGGGCGGCTTCGTCGGCGGCCCAGGCGGTGGGCATCGAGCCGGTGTCGAGGGCGTCGACGCCGAGGACGACGGGACGGCCGGGGCCCTCGGAGCTTGCGGACGTCATGGTGGTCCTCCTCGGTCCGGTGATCCCGATGACTTCGGTGATGTCGATGAGCTGGACCCTGCTCCCACGCTAGGCAGCCCCCACTGTCGCCGCGAGGGCCGACCGGCCTCCCATGGGCGCGCGGGTCGGCGGAGACGGTCACGGCGGCGGCCCGTCAGCCGGCGAACAGATGCGGGTGCGGCGGGAGGGACTCCGAGGCCGCGGGCTCCCGGCCGAAGTGGTGGATCCGGGCGTCCGGGCCGGGGAAGTACTCGGTCACCCGGTCGTCGTCGGACCAGCGGACGTCGTACGGCGGGCTGCCGTCCGGATGGTGCAGCCCGACGATCTCGCCGTCCCGGCGGGCCGCGCCCGGCCGGGTGCCCTGGACGATGATGCGGTCTCCCACGGCGGCTTTCACGTCGGCCTCCTCGGATCGGTGCGGGGCCTGGCCGTGGCCAGGCCGTCCTCCCCTTCCATGGCACCACCGAACGCGGGCCGCGGCAGGGGCCGGACGGTCCCCGGTCCCGGGCCGGCCGGCCCGGTGCGTCAGAGGTGGAACAGCCGCGTCTCGCCGGGCCGGACCGTCGCCGTGGCGCCGCGCACGCGGATGCGGACCGGCTCCTGCCGGTCGTGTTGGAGGCTCACCGTGACGGTGCGGCGGTCGACGGCGACCGTGAGGCCCCAGTGGCCCCGGTAGCGCAGGTCCAGCTCCAGCCGGCCGAGCGCGGAGGGCAGGTGCGGGTCCAGCCAGAGGGCGTCCTCGCGGACCTCCAGTCCGGTGTAGCAGCGTTGCAGCAAGTCCACCGCACCCGCCATGGCGCCCAGGTGGACGCCCTCGGCCGTGGTGCCGTGCTGGCTGTCCCGCAGGTCGGCCACCAGGGCGTCGCGGAAGTGGTGCCAGGACGCGCGCCGGTCGCAGCGGGTGAGCACCCAGGCGTGCACGACCGAGCTGAGCGTCGAGCCGTGGACGGTGCGTCGCAGGTAGTAGTCGGTGGTGCGGCGCAGCAGTTCGTGGCCGGCCGGGTGGCCGAGGCGGCGCAGCAGGTCGCGGACCTCGCGGGCGGAGAACAGGTACCAGAGCATCAGCGCGTCGGCCTGTTTGGAGGCCTTGTAGCGGTTGACGGTGTCCCCCTCGGCCTCCAGGATCCGGTCGAGCCGCCGTAGGTCCGGGTAGCGGCGCCGGTACCGCGGCCAGTCGAGTTCGGCGAGGCGTTCGTAGCCGGCGAACTGGCTGAGGACGCCCTCGTGGAAGGGGACGTGCAGGCGCCGGCCGACCTCCTGCCAGCGGTCGAGTTCCGCGGCGTCGAGCGCCAGGCGCTCGCGCAGCTCGTCGCGGCGGTAGCCGGGCAGGACGTCCAGGGCTTCCTGGGCGCGGGCCAGCACCCAGGAGGCCAGCACGTTGGTGTACGCGTTGTCGTCCAGGCCCGGCCTGGTCTCCCAGGGGTAGGCGTCGTGGTACTCGTCGGGGCCGAGCACCCCGCGGACGGACCAGCGGCCCAGGGCCGGGTCGTGGACGGCGGCGGAGGACCAGAACCGCGCGATCTCCAGCAGCGTCTCGGCGCCGGCGGTGGCGAGGAAGTCCCGGTCCCCGGTGGACTGGTAGTACTGCCAGATGTTGTAGGCGACGGCCGAGCCGACGTGCCGCTGGAGGTGGCTGTGGTCGGGCAGCCAGCGGCCGGACAGCGGGTTGAGGTGCAGTTGCTGGGACTCCTCGCGGCCGTCGCGGGCGCTCTGCCACGGGTAGACCGCGCCGCGCAGTCCGAGCGCCCGGGCCTCGCGGCGGGCGGCGTCCAGGCGCCGGTGGCGGTAGCGCAGCACGGCCCGGGCCAGCTCCGGGAACCGGAGGTTGAGCAGCCGGAGCACGAACAGCTCGTCCCAGAAGACGTGGCCCCGGTATGCCTCCCCGTGCAGCCCCCGGGCAGGGACGCCGACATCCAGGTCGACGGAGTGCTCCGAGTAGGTCTGGAGCAGGTGGAACAGGTTCAGGTGCAGCGGGCCGGCCCCGTCGAAGTCCGCCTCGATCCGGCATCGCCGCCACAACTCCGCCCAGCGCAGGGCGTGTTCGGCGAGCAGTCGGTCGAAGTCCGCGGCCTCGACGGCGAGCCGCCGGGACGCGAGCAGCGGGGTCTCGATCGCCGGGTCGCGGGAGGTGTGCACGGCGACCGTCTTGGTCACGGTGACGGGCCGGTCGGGCGAGGCCTCCAGGGCGAGGAGGTGGGCCACCCACCCCTGGCGGCACTCGGTCGTCGCGGTGTGCTCCCGGTCGGCCTCGGTCCGGGCGCAGAGGGCGATCCGCAGCGGTGACGTGGCCGCATCGGCTTCGAGCCGGAGCAGCCCGGACCCGTCCACGCCCTGCCCGGCCGGGACGAGGTGGCGCTCGGCCAGGCCCCGGTAGCGGGCGACCCCCGTGTTGGCGACGCGGCCGTCCAGCCCGGAACGGACCTCCAGCGGGCCCGACCAGTTCTCCGGGGTGAAGGTGCTCTCCAGCGCCAGCAGGTGCGGCCGGGCCTGGCTGGCCAGGCGGCGCTGCCGCAGCCGGGTCCGCCGGCCCCGAGCGTCGACCACCAGCGCGGTGCGGGTCAGCAGCCCCCGGCGCAGGTCGAGTTCCAGCGTCTGCTCGGCGGGCGGGCCGGAGAACCACGATCCGCCGGCCGGGCGGAAGGTCAGCGGCAGCCAGTTCGGGCAGTTGACCAGGTCCTCGTTGCCGACCACGCGACCGGTGACGATCGACTCCGCGCGGTCGTAGCAGCCGGCCAGGTACGTCCCCGGGTAGTGCACCCCGTCGGCGACCGCCTCCGGCGCGGCGCCCCGGCTGACCAGGTAGCCGTTGCCGACCGCGCACAGCACCTCCCGCAGGCCCTCCTCGGCCGGGTCGAAGCCCCGGTAGCGGAGGGTCCACGCGTCCGGCATGTCGGGATACCCCGCGGGCGGGTCTGCTGCCACGACCTGACCTCCGTGCCGTCGGGCCCGCCTTCCAGTCTGCGCACGGTGGCGCCGGGCCGCCTCACCGCCGCGTGCCGGCCGTCACCGTGCACGCCGGCAGCCCGCTCAACGAGGCTGCCCGGGCGATGCTCCGCCGTGCCCCGTCGACGTCGTCCCGAGCGGCCGGCGCGCTGCGCGGGCAGGGGCGCGCGCGGAGAATCGAGTGTGAAAGCCCCACGGACCCCCAGGGAGCAGACCATGGGCGACCCCCGGCCAGAGCAGCCCGTACGGGTGTTCCTGCTGGACGACCACGAGGTGGTACGCCGGGGTGTGCGCGACCTCCTGGAGGCCGAACCCGACATGGAGGTCGTCGGCGAGGCGGGCACCTGCGCCCAGGCACTGGCCCGGGTGCCCGCGCTGCGCCCGGACGTCGCCGTCCTCGACGTACGGCTCCCGGACGGCGACGGGGTGTCCGTCTGCCGGGACCTGCGCGACCGGATGCCCGGGCTGGCCTGCCTGATGCTGACCTCCTTCGACGACGACGACGCGCTGCTCGACGCGATCATGGCGGGTGCGGCCGGCTACGTCCTCAAGCAGGTCAAGGGCGCCGAACTGGTCGGCGCGGTGCGGACGGTGGCCTCCGGTCAGTCGATGCTCGACCCGGCCACCACCCGCAAGCTGATGGAGAGCCTGCGCCACCACGAGGAGAGCGGGCCCGAGGCCGCGCTCGCCGCGCTCACTCCGCGCGAGCGGGAGATCCTCGCCCTGGTGGGGGAGGGCAGGACGAACCGCCAGATCGGCCAGGAGCTCTTCCTCGCGGAGAAGACCGTGAAGAACCACGTCTCGCGCCTGCTCGCCAAGCTGGGTGTCGAACGACGCCTCCAGGCCGCCGTCATCGCCGCCCACGCCGAGCCCGAGCAGCACCACCAGCGCCCCCACTGAGTCCCGGCAGGGGCCGGGCGGGGGCCGGGCGGGCCCGGAGGAGGAGCCGAACGGCCCAAGCGGCACGCCGCGCCCCGGCCGCACGCTGGAGGTGGTCCACCTCCCGTCACGGCCCGAGGAGACGGCGATGATGTACTGGAACGACGGCGGCATGAACGGCTGGGGCGTCGGCCTGATGACCGTGAGCATGCTGCTCTTCTGGGCACTGGTGGCCCTCGGGGTGATCGCCCTGGTCCGGTACCTCGGCCGACCGGCCCCGCACGGCCCGTCCGCCCCGGTGCCGCCCCCGGCCGCGCCGCCGGCCCGGCCCACCCCGGAAGAGCTGCTCGCCGAGCGCCTCGCCCGCGGCGAGATCGACGCCGACGAGTACCGGGCCCGACTGTCCACCCTGCGCGGCGGCACGGGCGACCCACCCCGCTCCGGCTGACGACGCACCCTGGAGGCGGTCATGTCCACCCTCGCCCTCGACGCCGCCGCGCTGGAGAAGCTCGTCTCCGCGGCGGTCGCGGCGCCCTCGATCCACAACAGCCAGCCCTGGCGCTTCCGGCTCCAGCCGGACACCTCGACCGTGGAGGTCGGGGCCGACCGCAGCCGGGCCGTTCCGGCCGCCGACCCCCGGGGCCAGGCCCTGCACATCTCCGTCGGCGCGGCCGTGCTCAACCTGCGGGTCGCCGCCCGATACCTCGGCTGGGCGCCCGAAGTCCGTCTGCTGCCCGACCCGGCCGAGCCCGACCTGCTCGCCGCCGTACGACTCGACACCCCGGCCGCCGCACCGGCGCCCGGCACGGAGAAGCTCTACGAGGCGATCTGGCACCGGCACTCCATCCGCACGCCGTTCACCGACCTACCGGTCCCGAAAGCCGTGCTCGACGAGCTGACCGACGCGGCCCGCTCCGAGGACGCCGAACTCCACCTGCCCGACCACGCGGAGACCGCCCGGCTGCTCCACCTCACCGCCGAGGCCGAGCGCCGCAACACCACCGACGAGGCCCAGCGCACCGAGAGCCGCAGCTGGATCCGCACCGGCGACGTGCCGCCCTACGGCATCCCGGCCGATGCGCTCGGCCCCCAGGACGCGGCCGGCCGCCTGCCGATGCGCGACTTCTCCGCCATCCGCGCCACCGAGCACCGGGCGCCCGCCCGCTTCGAGCACGAGCCCCGCATCGCCGTCCTCACCACCCGTCGCGACAACCCCGAGGACTGGCTGCGCGCCGGCCTCGCGCTGGAGCACGTCCTGCTCGCCGCGACCGTCCACGGTGTCCGCGCCTCCCTGCTGCACCAGGCCGTGGAGTGGCCCTACCTGCGGTGGGAGGCCCGCGACCCGCACGACCGCCCCGGCCACGTCCAGATGCTGATCCGCCTCGGCTACGGCCCCGAGGGCGCCCCGACGCCCCGCCTCTCGCCCGGCGAGGTGCTGGAGCAGGGCTGACGCCTACCGCAGCGGCACCCGCCAGACCAGCTCGGTGCCGCCCTCGGGGCGGGCGCGGGCGGTGAAGGTGCCGCCCAGGGCGGCGGCGCGGTCGGCGAGGTTGGCCAGGCCGCCGCGCCTGCCGCCCTCGGGGAGACCGACCCCGTCGTCCGTGACGGTGAGCGTCAGCTCCGAGTCGGCGGTGACCGTCACCGTGACCGCGTCGGCCCCGGCATGGCGGGCGGCGTTGGACAGGGCCTCCTCCAGGACGGCGACCGCCGCGTCCGCGACCCCGGCGGGCACTGTGACGTCCAGCAGGCCGGCCATCCGCAGGGCCGGGGCGAAGCCGAGCGAGCGGGCGGCCCGGTCGACCACCTCGACGACGCGGGCGCGCAGGCCGCCCGCCGCCGGACCGCTCTCGCGCAGGCGCAGGCCGAAGATGGTGGCGCGGATGGTCCTGGCGGTCTCGTCGAGGTCGTCGATCGCCCGCAGGACGCGATCGGTCGCCTCGGGGTGCTCGATGAAGCGGGTGGCGCCCTGGAGGGTCATGCCGGTGGCGAAGAGCCGCTGGATGGCCAGGTCGTGCAGGTCGCGGGCGATCCGGTCGCGCTCCCGCAGCAGTGCCACCTGCTCGGAGTCCCGGCGGCGCTCGGCCAGCTCCATCGCCACCGCCGCCTGCCCGGCGAAACCCAGCAGAGGACCGGACTCGCCCTCCTCGAACAGCGGCGAACCCGCGGCCCGGGCCAGCAGCAGCACACCCCGGATGCCGCGTTCCGCGGTGCCGACGGGTACCGCGACCGCCGGTCCCAGCCCCTGCCAGCGCGGGGGGCCGGCCGTGATCCGGGGATCCTTCCGGACGTCGGGACTCACCACGAGCCCCCCGGTGCGGACGGCCGCTCCCATGAACGAGCCCTCGACCGGCAGCACCAGACCCCGGTGCTGCTGCGCGCCGAGTCCGATGGCGATCCGCACCTCCAGCTCGCCGGTCTCCGGCAGCGGGACGGCGACGGCGGCGAGGTCCGCGCCGGCGATCTCGGTCGCCCGGGCGAGCAGCAGGTCCAGCACTTCGCCTTCCGCGGCCCCCGACAGCAGACTGCTGGTCACCTCCGCACTGGCCTCCATCCAGCGCTGCCGCTGGCGGGCCCGGGCGTACAGCCGGGCGTTGTCGATGGCCACCCCGGCGGCGACGGCGAGGGTCGCGAGCACCGACTCGTCCTCGGCGTCGAAGTCGCCCCCGCCCCGCTTCTCGGTCAGGTAGAGGTTGCCGAACACCTTGTCCCGGATCCGGATCGGCACCCCCAGGAAGCTGCGCATCGGCGGGTGGTGGGCGGGGAAGCCGTAGGAGGCCGGGTGATCGGAGAGCCGGGTGAGTCGCAGCGGCACCGGGTGGCGGATCAGCTCGCCGAGGATCCCGTGCCCGGAGGGCAGCTCGCCGATCAGCTTGACCTGCTCGTCCGTGACCCCGACCGGGATGAACCGGGACAGCCGCTGGTCCTCGCCGATCACGCCGAGCGCGCCGTACTCGGCGTCCACCAGGGTGACCGCGGCCTCCACGATGTGCCGGAGTGCCTGGGGCAGCTCCAGGTCGCGTCCGACCGCCAGCACGGCCTCCAGCAGGCTGTGCACCCGGTCCCGGGTGCCGCGGGCGGCGTCCAGGCGGGACTGGAGCTCCTCCAGGAGTTCGTCCAGCCGCAGCTTCGGTACGGGGGCGCCCGTCTCCGATGCGCTGGTCTCCGAAGCGTCGCCCAAGGAATCCTCCGTGGTTCGCCCCCTGTGCCCCCTGACCAGCGTAGGCGCGCCCGCGCCGCCCCGGCTGGTGCAAGGGGGTCCATCGGCCCACCGGGAGCACCCCCGCGGCCCCTGGCGGCGGGAGCGGTCGGGGAGAACGGTGGAAGAGCGGGCGGAACCGCCCCGGCTCCGCCCTCCGAGAGGAGTGATCGCGGCATGAAGGCGCTCACCTACCACGGACCCGGCCGCCGCACGCCCCGGCGGCCGGGTCGCCAACGTCGGCGTGCACGGCAGACCGGCGGTGCTGCACCTGGAGGACCTCTGGATTCGGAACGTCACCCTCACCACCGGCCTGGTCGACACCGCCAGTACCCCGATGCTGCTCGACATGCTGGCCGTCGGGCGACTCGACACCGGCGGACTGGTCACCCACCGTTTCGGTCTCGACGAGATGCAGGAGGCCTACGACGTCTTCGCCGACGCGGCCGGCACCGGCGCCCTCAAGGTCGCGCTGTTCCGGACGTGACCGCCGTGTACGCAGGAGCCACCATCATGAGCGTCCAACCCGACTGCGACGACATCGCCCGCCGGATCCTCCAGCGGCGCGACCAGCTCGGCCTGAGCGAAGGGATGCTGGCCCACCGGGCCGCCATGTCGCCCGCCTACCTGCGGCAACTCCTCTGTTCGGGACCGGAGTTCGACCCGCCGGGGTTCGTCCGGATCACCGCTGTGCTCGGGATGACCTGGCCGGAGCTGCTGTCCGGACGCCGCCCGGACGCCCCGCCGGGGCAGACCGACACCAGCCGGCGCGGGCAGCTGCTGCGGCTCACCGAACCGCGGTGCTGGGAACTGCTCGGCACCCGCGGCATCGGCCGGGTCGGCCTGCCCGGCTCCTCGGCGCCCGTCGTGCTCCCGGTCAACTACGTGGTGGACGCCAGGACGATCGCCTACCGCACGGCCCCCCGGGGCGCCGCCGCCCCGGCGGACGGCTCCCCGGTCTCGTTCGAGGTGGACCGGATCGACGAGCACCGGAGTGTGGGCTGGAGCGTCCTGGTCCTCGGCCAGGTCCACCTGGTCGACACCGAGGACGAGGAACGGCACCTCGCGGCACTCCCCGGCTCCACCCCCTGGGCACGCGGCTCCCGGCCACTCTGGGTGCGCGTCCGTCCGGTGGCCGTCACCGGGCGTCGCATCGACGAGGGGTGACGGCCACCGCGGGGCGGTCCGCCGGAGCCCTAGGCGCGGCTCAGGACCCAGACGCCGTAGGCGTCGTTCGCGGGGTGCAACTCGTAGCTGCCCGCCCGCAGGTCGACGCGCAGCCCGACGGCGGCCAGGTCCGCCTCGAACTCCGCCGCCGGGTAGGCCCGGGCGTGCGGCGGCGCGTCCCGCAGGTGGAAGCCGACCAGGATCCGGCCGTTCTCGCCGAGCACGTCGCGCAGCGCGCCCAGCGCCCCGCGCTCGGTGCCGTCGGCCAGGTAGACGAGGACGTTGCCCACGCAGACGACCAGGTCGAACGGGCCGTCGCCGGGGCCCAGGTCGAGGATGTCGCGTTCCTCGATCGGCAGCCCGGGGTAGGTCTGCCGGGCCTGCCGGACGAGGGCCTCGTCGGGCTCGATCGCCACCACGTCGTGCCCTCGCCGCAGGAGCGCCGCGGCCACCCGGCCCATGCCCGCACCGGCGTCGAGCACCCGGGCTCCGCGCGGCAGGAGCGTGTCGGCGAGCCGGGCCTCGCCGTCGACGTCCTCGCCGGCGGAGATGAGGTCGGCGAACCGCCTTCCGTAGTTGCCGCTCTGTCCGGCCTCCCGCCAGCGGGTCCGCCGCGTCGTCATCGGTGCGAGTTCTCCGTGCGGCAGCGTGATCCTGTCCATGTCCCGCATCCTACGGCGGGGGCGCCGCCGGTCAGCGGGCGGTCGTGCCCTTGGGGCCGGGCGGCACCACGACCACGGGGACGTGGGCGTGGTGGACGATCTCGGTGCTGGTCGAGCCGAGCGCGAGCCGGCCCCAGAGGCCGGCGCCGCGGGTGCCCACCACCAGCAGGCTGGCGTCCTGGCTCTCCTCCAGCAGGACCTGGGCGGGGCGGCCGTGCTCGCAGCGCACCTCGACCTCCACGTACGGCTCGCCGACCTGCTGCCGGAGTTCCTCGACCGAGTCCGCCACCTCGCGTTCGACGGCGTCGTGCAGGTGCGGCGACGGTCCGCCGCCCGCGCCCCAGCCCGTCATGGCCCGGTCCGGTGGTTCGGCGTGGCGGCCACCGTAGGCACAGACGGCCCGCACGCCGACCCCGCGCAGCTGCGCCTCGTGAAGAGCGAAGGCCACAGCCCTACGGGCGGGCTCCGAACCGTCCGTGCCGACGACGATCGGACCGGTGGGACCTGTTGCGGGAGTGGTGTTCACGGGAACCTCCAGGACGGGCGGCCCGGCTGCGACCCGACCGCGGCCCGCCGGGTTCGGCGGGTTCGGGGGAGGAGTGCTGCGGGTCGGCCCACTGCCTTTCATGATCCTCCGGGAGAGGCGCGGCGGCACGTCCGTCCTCGTGCGACCTGCCCGGACGCCCCGCCGCGCCCGGCGGTCAGCTGTCGAAACCGAGGCCGAACCGGTCCAGGGTGCGCAGCCAGAGGTTGCGGTGGCCGGCGTTGGCGTCGGCGCGGGTGAGGGCCCACTGGGTGATGCCGATGCCGACCGAGCGGGCCGGCTCGGGCGGGAAGGGCAGGGGCTTGCGGCGGACCAGGTCCAGGGCGGTGCGCTCGGTGCGGGCGCCGGCCAGGAGGTCGAGCATCACCTCGGCGCCGAAGCGGGTCGCGCCGACGCCCAGGCCGGTGTATCCGGCGGCGTAGGCGACCCGGCCGTCGTGGGAGAGGTCGAAGAAGGCGCTGAACCGGGTGCAGGTGTCGATGGCGCCGCCCCAGGCGTGGCTGAACCGCAGGCCCTCCAGCTGGGGGAAGGTCCGGAAGAAGTGCCGGGCGAGGGTGGCGAAGGTCTCCGGCCGCTGGTCGCGCTCGGCCCGTATCCGGCTGCGGTACTGGTGGACCACGTCGTAGCCGCCGAACAGAATGCGGTTGTCGGCGGAGAGCCGCACGTAGTGGAAGTGGTTGGCGCTGTCGGAGAAGCCCTGGCGGCCCCGCCAGCCGACCGAGGCGAGCTGCTCCGCGCTCAGCGGCTCGGTCATCAGCGCGTAGTCGTAGACCGGCACGGTGTACGGGCGGTGGCGGCGCAGCAGCGAGGGGAAGGCGTTGGTGGCGAGCGCGACGCGGTGGGCGCCGACGCGGCCGTACGGGGTGCGGACGGTGATGCCGCTCGCGGAGGAGGCCAGGCCGGTCGCGCGGGTGTGCTCGAAGATCCGCACGCCCTGGTCGAGGCAGGCCCGCTTGAGGCCCCAGGCGAGCCGGGCGGGGTTGAGCATGGCGACGCCCTCGCGGTCCCAGAGGGCGCCGAGGAAGGTGGGGGAGTCGATCTCGGCGCGGACGGCCTCGCGGTCGAGGACGTCGAGCCGGCTGCCGTAGCGGGCGGCGAGTTCGGCGAACTCGCGCAGCTCGTCGACCTGGTGGGGCTCGGTGGCGACGACGAGGGAGCCGGTGCGCTCCCAGTCGCAGTCGATGCCGTGGCGCTCGATGCTGTCCTGCATGGCCTGGAGGTTGGCGGCGCCGAGCCGTTCCAGGGTGCCGAGCTGGTGGGGCCAGCGCTGGTGGCCGTTGGCGAGGCCGTGGGTGAGGCTGGCCTCGCAGAAGCCGCCGTTGCGGCCGGAGGCGGCCCAGCCGACCTCCTGGGCTTCGATGAGGACGACGTCGAGCGAGGGGTCGCGCTCCTTGGCGATGAGCGCGGTCCACAGCCCGCTGTAGCCGCCGCCGACCACGAGCAGGTCGCAGCGGACGTCGCTCACCAGGGCGGAGGCGGGCGCGGGCCGGGTGGGGTCGTCGAGCCAGAACGGTACGGGCTGGGCGTCCCGGAGGGCGTGGACGGGGTCGGCCATGGCGGTGGCTCCTTCGGTGCATGGCTTCGGTGCGGGGAGGGTCGGGGCCTCCGTGTGCCGCCATCAGACCGTCGTGCCGGGTTCAACGTCAATGGTGTTGACATAAGCCTCAGGGGGTCGGGAGCTCGATCCGGTCCAGGACCTCGGCGGCGATCGCCTCGGCGCCCGGCTGGTAGCGGTGCGCCAGGGTGTGGAACAGCCGCTCGGCCGTCTCGGCGGGCCAGTCGGCGGGCAGGTGCTCGGCCGGCAGGTGCGGATCGCTGCGGACCAGGTCCAACCAGTCGGTGTGCAGCAGCAGTTGGCGGGCGAGGTCGTCCGGGCCGTGGGTGGTGGAGGGGTCGCCGGTCTCGCTGCTGGCGGCGCCGCTCCAGCGGTCCAGGAACCCTCGGTACCCCCGGGCGATCGCCGGGACGTCGAAGGCGGTGAGCAGGTCGCCGGCGTCGGTGGGGGCGGCGGCCCGGCCGTGGAAGACCCGCAGGTGGCCCTCCAGTGCGAGCCCGTCGACGAGTGCGGCCACGTCGACCCGGCCGGGCGCCGTCCACAGGCCGCTCTGCAGCGGGGCGAATCCGCCCCAGGTCAGGCGGGAGCGCAGGTCGTGGCGCTCCCGGCGCCAGGCGTCGGGCAGGGAGAAGCCGACGATCGTCCAGCTGCCGTCCCACTTCCGGTTGACGGCTCCGGTGCGCCAGATCCGGTCCTGGCCGTCGGCGAGCACGGTCCTGGCGCGCTCGGTGAGTCCGAAGTACGTTTTCCGTCCCCTGCGGTGACGTTCCAGGAGCCCCCGGCCCACCATGCGGGTGAGGGTCGAGCGGACGGCCTCCTCGCTGACCCCGACCCGGGCGAAGGCGTCGATCACGCCTCCGGAGGACAGGGCGACGTCCCGGCCGAGCACGTGGATGCCGAAGAAGCTCAGCATCAGGGACTGCGGTCGCGGCGCGGCGGTGTCCTGGTCGGCGGGCACGGTCTTCCTCCTGGTGTGCGGGCGGGGCCCGGTGGCGCGGGCGGCCCCGGTCGTTCGCGGTGGTGCGGGCCGGCCGCGGTGGTGCGGGCGGGTCGGGGGTGGTGCGGGGCGGGTCGGGGCAACAGCGTAGCCAGGATCAATATTCGGCACTCTGTTGACCGTCGACAGAATTCTGCCTAGTTTCTTCAGCAGCCGCCGGTGGCGATGCCTGGTCGCGAACACGCGCCTCCGCCCCGGCCGGGCGAAAGGACTCCCCCCATGGATCGCATCGATCTCTCCGGCAAGGTGGCCGTCGTCACCGGCAGCGGACGCGGCCTCGGTCTCGCCTACGCCAGGACGCTGGCCGCCGCCGGCGCCTCGGTGGTCGTCAACGACGTGGACCCGCAGGCCGCCGCCGACGCCGTCGAGCTGATCGCCGACGACGGCGGCCGGGCCGCTTCGCTGGCCGTCCCGGTCGGCACCGCCGAGGCCGCCGAGGCACTGGTCGCCTGCGCGGTGGAGCACTTCGGGCGGCTGGACGCGATGGTCACCAACGCCGGGGTGCTGCGCGACAAGGTGCTCTGGAAGATGACCGACGAGGACTTCGACACCGTCGTCCGGGTGCACCTGCGCGGCACCTTCACCTGCGTCCGCGCCGCCGTCGAGCGGATGCGCGAGCAGGGCGAGGGCGGCCGGATCATCGTGGCCGGGTCCCCCGCCGGGCAGCGCGGCAACTTCGGTCAGACCAACTACGCCGCCGCCAAGGCCGGGATCGCCGCCATGGTGCGGACCTGGGCGATGGAGCTGGCCCGGGCCGGCATCACGGCCAACGCCGTCATCCCGGTCGCCGCGACCGCCATGACCAAGACCGTCCCCGTCTTCGCCCCGCACATCGAGGCGCTGGAGCAGCACGGCACCCCGTTCCCGGACGCGCTGCGCAAGGGGGAGGGCTTCGGCACCGCCGAGGACGTGGCCGGGCTGGTCGCCTTCCTCGCTTCCGAGTCCTCCGCCGGGATCACCGGTCAGTGCATCGGCCTCGGTGGCGACAAACTCGCCCTGTGGTCGCACCCGGAGGAGGTCGCGGTCGCCTACGCCGACGGCGGCTGGAGCGCGGAGGCGATCGCCGCCGCCTGGCCGGTCTCGGTCGGGCGCGTGCCGCAGACCTACGGCATCCCGGCGCCGCGGCTGTGAGCGCGCCGACGATGAACCCGGACGAACTCCTCGCGATCGACGTGCACACCCACGCCGAGGTCTCCGCCAAGGGCGGGGCCTCGCTCTCGGCCGAACTGGACGCCGCCGCCGGCGCGTACTTCAAGGCCGGGCACCGCCAGCCCACCCTGGCGCAGATCGCCGCCCACTACCGCGAGCGGAGGATGGCCTGCGTCGTCTTCACCGTCGACGCCGAGTCCGCCACCGGCACCCCGCCGGTCCCGAACGAGGAGATCGCCGAGGCGGCGCTGGAGCACCCCGACGTGATCATCCCCTTCGCCGGGGTGGACCCGTACAAGGGGAGGGCCGCGGTGCGCCAGATCCGCCGCCTGGTCGGGGAGTTCGGCGTCAAGGGCTTCAAGTTCCACCCGAACATCCAGGCCTTCCACCCCAACGACCGGCTCGCCTACCCGCTGTACGAGGCGATCGAGGAGGCCGGCGCGATCGCCGTCTTCCACACCGGGCAGACCGGGATCGGCGCGGGTGCCCCCGGGGGCGGCGGCATCCGGCTGAAGTACTCCAACCCGATGGACGTGGACGACGTCGCCGCCGACTTCCCCGGGATGCGGATCGTTCTCGCCCACCCCTCCTTCCCCTGGCAGGACGAGGCTCTGGCGGTGGCCACCCACAAGCCGCAGGTGTACATCGACCTCTCCGGCTGGTCGCCCAGGTACTTCCCGCCGCAGCTCGTCCGGTACGCCAACAGCCTGCTCCAGGACAAGGTGCTGTTCGGCTCGGACTACCCGCTGATCTCCCCGGACCGCTGGCTCGCCGACTTCGCCGGGCTGCCGATCAAGGACGAGGTCCGCCCGAAGATCCTCAAGGAGAACGCGGCCCGGCTGCTCGGCCTGTCGCCGGCCGACGACGGGAGGTGAGGCGAGCCCATGCGCACACCCGTACGGAACCAGGGCATCGGCTCCTGGCCCGCCCGCCGGGCCCGCCGCACCCCCCGGCGCACCGCGCTGGTCCACGAGGGGACGGCCGTGGACTACGCCCGGCTGTCCGAGCGCTGCACCCGGCTGGCGCACGCGCTGCGCCGGGCGGGTGTCCGGCGCGGAGACCGGGTGGCGTTCCTCGGCCCGAACCACCCCGCCTACCTGGAGACCCTGTTCGCGGCCGGCCTGCTGGGCGCCGTGTTCGTCCCGCTCAACACCCGCCTCGCCGTGCCCGAACTCCGCTACCAGCTGGCCGACTCGGGCAGTTCGCTGCTGCTGACGGCCGGCCCGGACGGCGGCGCCGCACGGCTGCCGGCCCACGTCGTGGAGTGCTGGCGGGCGGAAGGGGAGGCGTACGAGGAACTGCTGGCCGCCGCGCCCTGCGAGCCGATCGACGAGGAGGTCGGCCCGGACGACCCCTGCCTGATCATGTACACCTCGGGCACCACCGGGCGGGCCAAGGGCGCCGTCCTCACCCACGGCAACGTCCTGTGGAACAGCCTCAACGTGCTGGTGGACACCGACCTCACCAGCGAGGAGGTGGCCCTGGTCAGCGCACCGCTGTTCCACACCGGCGCGCTGAACATGAGCTGTCTTCCGGTTCTGCTCAAGGGCGGCACGGTCGTCCTGGAGTCCTCCTTCGACGCCGCCCGGACCCTGGAGCTGATCCGACACCACCGCGTCACCTGCATGTTCGGCGTTCCGACCATGTACGACGCGGTGGCCGCGGCTCCGGGCTGGGCCCGGGCCGACCTGTCCAGCCTGCGGAACCTGCTGTGCGGCGGCGCGCCGGTGCCCGCCCGCACGGCACGCGCCTACCTCGACCGGGGCCTCGCCTTCGTGCAGGGCTACGGCATGACGGAGGCCTCGCCCGGTGTGCTGATCCTCCACCGCGCCGATGCCCACGACCGCGCCGGTTCGGCAGGGGTGCCGCACTTCTTCACCGACGTCCGGGTGGTGGACCCGCTGGGCGAGGAGGCCGGCCCGGGCGCGGAGGGCGAGGTGCTGGTCGCCGGGCCCAATGTCACCCCCGGGTACTGGAACCTGCCCGAGGCCACCGCGGAGGCCTTCCGGGAGGGCGGCTGGTTCCGCTCCGGCGACATCGCGGTGGCCGACGAGCAGGGGTACGTCCGCCTGGTCGACCGCGTCAAGGACATGATCATCTCGGGCGGGGAGAACATCTACCCGGCCGAGGTCGAGGACGCCCTGCTGGAGCACCCGGCCGTCGCCGAGTGCGCCGTCATCGGGGTCGCCCACCCGGTCTGGGGCGAGGTGGGTCGGGCGGTGGTGGTCCTGCGCGAGGGCGCCGCCGCCGAGCCCGCCGACCTGCTCGCCCACCTGGACGGGCGGCTGGCCCGCTACAAGATCCCCAAGTCCGTCGTCCTCGTGCCCGACCTTCCGCGCAACGCGACCGGAAAGCTGCTCAAGGGCCCGATCCGGGCGCGGTTCTCCGACTGATCCTCGTTCCCCCACCTCCGACAAGGAGCACCACCATGTCCACCACCGTCAACGGCCTCGACGAGATCAGGGCCCAGGCCGGAGCCGACCTCGGCCACACCGCCTGGCGGGAGATCGCCCAGCCCCGCGTCGACCTCTTCGCCGACGCCACCGACGACCACCAGTGGATCCACACCGACGTCGAGCGCGCCAAGGCGGGCCCGTACGGCGGCACCATCGCGCACGGCTACCTCACCCTCTCGCTGCTCATCCCGCTCTGGAGCGAACTGCTGGTGGTGGAGGGCGTGTCGATGGCCGTCAACTACGGCCTCAACAAGGTCCGTTTCCCCGCCCCGGTGCCGGTCGGGGCCAAGATCCGCGCCCATGGCGCGATCCTCTCGGTCGAGGACGTCAGGGGCGGCGGCGTGGAGGTCGTGGTCGACCTCACGGTGGAGCTCGACGGCTCCGCCAAGCCCGCCTGCGTCGCCCAGGCGGTCTACCGCTTCTACGCCTGAGCCCCGGAACCCCGAAGGGGGCGGCCGCTTCCCGAAGCGGCCGCCCCCTTCGGGGTGTGCGGGTCAGACCACCGGCAGCCCGACGTAGTTCTCCGCCAGCGTGGCGGAGCCGGCCGGGGAGGAAGCCAGGTAGCGCAGGTGGGAGAGTCGCAGCCGGCGGTCGAACTCGCCCTCGCCCGGCGCCGGGTGGAGCAGGGTGGTCATGGTGTACGAGAAGTGCTCGGCCCGCCAGACCCGGCGCAGCGCCGTCTCCGAGTAGGCGTCCAGCAGCGACTCGTCCCGGTCGGCGGCCCAACGGCCGATCGCCCGGGCGAGCAGCGTGACGTCGGCGACCGCCAGGTTGAGGCCCTTGGCACCGGTGGGCGGCACGATGTGGGCGGCGTCCCCGGCCAGGAACAGCCGTCCGTGGCGCATGGGTTCGGCGACGAAGCTGCGCATCGGGGTGATGGACTTCTCGGTGATCGGCCCGCGGGCGAGGCGCCAGTCGGCGTCCACCGCGAAGCGGGTGTCCAGCTCGTCCCAGATCCGCTCGTCGGGCCAGTTCTCCACCGTGTCGTCCGGGTCGACCTGGAGGTAGAGCCGGCTGACCTGCGGGGAGCGCATGCTGTGCAGGGCGAAGCCGCGCTCGTGGTGGGCGTAGATCAGCTCCTCGCAGGAGGGCGGGACGTCGGCCAGGACGCCCAGCCAGGAGAACGGGTAGGTCCGCTCGCTGACGGTCAGCACGCCCTCGGGTACCGCCCGGCGGCCGATGCCGTGGAAGCCGTCGCAGGCGACCACCAGGTCGCAGTCCAGGGTGTGCTCGGCGCCGTCGTGCCGGTAGCGGATGCTCGGGGCGGCGGTGTCGACGCCGTCCACCGACAGCGCCTCGGCCTCGAACAGCACGGTGCCGCCGGCCGCCTCGCGCAGCGCGATGAGGTCCTTGACCACCTCCGTCTGGGCGTAGACCGTCACGGACCGGCCGTCCGTCAGCGAGGGGAAGTCGATCCGGTGCGAGCGGCGGTCGAAGCGCAGCTCGACGCCGTGGTGCGGCAGGCCCTGGCGGTCCATCCGCTCACCGGCGCCGGAGGCGCGCAGCACGTCGACGGTGGCCTGTTCGAGGATGCCGGCGCGCTGGCGGCGCTCGACGTAGCCGCGGTCGCGCAGTTCCAGGACGACGGTGTCGACGCCCTGGGTGTGGAGCAGGTGGGAGAGCAGGAGTCCGGCCGGGCCGGCGCCGATGATGCCGACGCTGGTGCGCATGGGGGTGCCTTCCGGTGGTCAGGGGCGAGTGGTGGGTTCTCAGCGGTGAGCGGACGGTGGCTCGGCGTCCGGGCCGGGTCCGGCCGGGTCCGCGAGGACGCGCTGGGCGGTGGCGAAGGCCGCGTTGGCGGCCGGTACCCCGCAGTAGACGGCGGTCTGCAGCAGCACCTCGCCGATCTCCTCGGGGGTGAGGCCGTTGCGGACGGCGGCGCGCACGTGCAGCGCCAGCTCCTCCAGGTGGCCGCGGGCGGTGAGGGCGGTGAGGGTGACGCAGCTGCGGGTGCGCCGGTCGAGGCCGGGGCGGGTCCAGATCTCGCCCCAGGCGTAGCGGGTGATGAAGTCCTGGAACCCGGCGGTGAAGTCGGTGGTCCGGGCGACGGCCCGGTCCACGTGGTCGTCGCCCAGCACCTGGCGGCGTACGGCGGTGCCCGCGCGGTGGCGGGAGCGGTCGTCGTCGGCGGCGCTGAAGTGGCCCAGCAGGGCGGTGAGGACGGCCTGCGGCTGTTCGACGGGGGCGAGGTGGGCGGCGTCGGGGAGCTCCAGCAGGCCGGCGTCGGGGATGCCGTCGGCGAGTTCCCTGGCGTGCGCCGGCGGTGTGGCCGGGTCCCGGCGGCCGGCGACCACCAGGGTCGGCGCGCTGATCCGGGGCAGCTCGGCCCGCAGGTCGTACCCGGCGAGGGCGTCGCAGCAGGCGGCGTAGCCGTCGCGGGAGGTGCGGCGCAGGTCCGCCACCAGTGCGGCGGCGGCCGGGGAATCGGCGAGGGCGGGGGTGAACCACCGGGCCGGTGCGGTCGCGGCGAGGGCCTCGGTGCCCTCGGCCCGGACGAGTGCGGCGCGTTCGCGCCAGCCGGCGGCCGGACCGAAGCGGGCCGACGAGCAGACCAGGGCGAGCGCGGTGACCCGGTCGGGGTGGTGCGCGGCCAGATGGGCGCCGACCGCTCCGCCGAGCGAGACGCCCGCGTAGCCGAAGCGCCGGATGCCGAGCCGGTCGGCGAGGTCGAGGACGAGGCCGGCGAGGTCCGCGACGGTGGCGGTGCCGTCGGCGGGCAGCACGTCCGCCGGGGTGCCGCCGTGGCCGGGAAGGTCGAAGCGGACCACCCGGTGGTGGCGGGCGAGGGCGGGCACCTGGGCGTCCCAGACGGCGAGGGAGGTACCGAGCGAGGGGCCGAGGAACAGCACCGGTGCGCCCGTGGGCCCCTCGGTGCGGTGGTGCAGACGTACGGTCACGAGGGGTTCTCCTGGACGGGGGGAGCGGGCCGGCGCAGCAGGGCCCGGTCGACGAGCGATCCGGCGGCGCCGAGGTACCGGGCGGGGTCGGTGAGGTCGTGCAGGCGCCGCGCGTCGATCAGCCCGTGCAGGGCGGGTTCGTTCGCGAGCACCTCGGCGAGGCCGGACTCCTTCTCGGAGGCCCGGCCGGCGGCGCGTTCCACCAGCCGCCGGGCCGGGCCCCGGCCGATCAGCGCGGCGAGTTCGCCGACCACCCGCTCGCTGGCCACCAGCCCGCGGGTGAGGCGCAGGTTGTCGGTCATCCGGTCGGGGAAGACCCGCAGGCCCTCGCCGAGCCGGACGGCGTGGGCGGCGGCCGCGCCGGCCAGCCGGAGCAGTTCGCGCAGCGGCTGCCACTCGGCGTGCCAGGCGCCGGCCGGGCGCTCGTCCTCGGCGGCGAGCGCGCCGAGCAGGACGGCGGCCAGCGACGGGGCCTGCCGGGCGGAGGCGGCGATCAGGGTGGCCGCCACCGGGTTGGCCTTGTGCGGCATCGCGGAGGAGCCGCCGCCCCGGCCCTCGGCGAGTTCGCCGATCTCGGTGCGGCTCAGCACCAGCACATCGGCGGCGAGCTTGCCGAGCGCGGCGGTGGTGAAGGCCAGCGCGGTGGCCAGGTCGGCGATCGGGGTGCGCAGCGCGTGCCAGGGCAACTCGGGTTCGGCCAGGCGCAGTTCGTCGGCGTAGGCGGCGATCTGGGCGGGTCCGTCCGCAGGCCCGAAGGCCGCCAGGGTGCCGGCCGCGCCGCCGAGCTGGGCGGGCGGCCGGAGGGCGGCGAGCCGGTCCGCGGCGTCGAGCACGAGGCTGCGCCAGCCGGCCGCCTTGAGCCCGAAGGTGGTCGGGACGGCCTGCTGGGTCAGGGTGCGTCCGGCCATCGGGGTCAGCCGGTGCTCGGCGGCGAGGCGGCCGAGCAGGTCGGCGCTCCGGTGCAGGTCGGCGGTGATCAAAGGCAGGCAGCGGGCGGCGACGAGCATGGTGGCGGTGTCCAGGACGTCCTGGCTGGTCGCCCCCCGGTGGACGTACGGGGCCGCCTCGGCGGGGACGGCCGCGGTGAGGTCGGCGACCAGGGGGATCACCGGGTTGCCGGCGGCCCGGGCCCGCAGGGCCAGGCCGCGCAGGTCGAAGCGCTCGGCGCGGGCGGCGGCGGTCACGGCCGCGGCGGCCGCCGCCGGGGCCCGGCCGAGGCGGGCCTGGGCCCGGGTCAGGGCGGCCTCGGCGTCGAGCAGCGCCTGGAGGAAGGCCCGGTCGCCGGTGGCGGCCTCGACCGCCGTGCCGGCGCGGGCGGGGGAGAGCAGACCGAGGTCCGCGCCGTCGGGTTCGTCAGCCGAAGTCAAGGAAGACCGTCTCCTCGGGGCCCTGCAGTCGTACGTCGAAGCGGTGGACGCGCGGGGCGGTTTCGTGGGCGAGCAGGGTGGCGCGTCGCTCCGGGGCGAGCGAGGCCAGCAGCGGGTCGGCCTCGGCCGAGGGCCCGGGCAGGTAGATCCGGGTGTAGAGGTGGTGCAGCAGACCGCGGGCGAAGACGCACAGCGACAGGTAGGGCACCCCGCCGGGCGGCAGGGTGCGTACGGCCCAGCGGCCGTCGGCGTCGGTGGCGACCCGGGCGAAGCCGGTGAAGGCCACCCCGTCGCGCCCGGCGAAGCCGCCGGTGGTCGGGTCGCGGCGCAGCGAGCCGGGGGCGCCGGCGCGGCCGCCGTCCGGCGCCGGCTGCCAGAGCTCCAGCAGTGCGTCGGGGACGGGCTCGCCCGCGCCGTCGTACACGGTGCCGTGCACGGTGAGGGCCTCGGGGTGCCCGGCGGGCGCGGGCTCGGGGCCGCCGGGGAAGGGCAGTGCGTAGCCGTAGAACGGGCCGACGGTCTGCGAGGGGGTGGGTGGGAGCATCAGCGGCCTTCCTCGATCGGGGTGGCGCCCGGCCCGTCCAGGACGATGTCCCAGCGGTAGCCGAGCGACCACTCGGGCACGGACAGCTCGTGGTCGTACGCGGCGACCAGCCGGGCGCGGGCGGCGGCGTCGGTGACGGACTGCAGGATCGGGTCGTACGGCAGCAGCGGGTCGCCGGGGAAGTAGAGCTGGGTGACCAGGCGCTGGGTGAACGCGGTGCCGAACAGCGAGAAGTGGATGTGCGCGGGGCGCCAGGCGTTGGTGTGGTTGCCCCACGGGTAGGCGCCGGGTTTGACGGTGGTGAAGCGGTAGTTCCCGCGGTCGTCGGTGAGGCAGCGGCCGACGCCGGTGAAGTGGGGGTCGAGCGGGGCCGGGTGCCGGTCGCGCTGGTGGGCGTAGCGGCCGGCCGCGTTGGCCTGCCAGATCTCCACCAGCTGTCCGGTGACGGGCCGTCCGGCGCGGTCGAGCACCCGGCCGGTGACGGTGATCCGCTCGCCGAGCGGCTCGCCCGTGTGCTGCCGGGTCAGGTCGTGGTCGAGGTCGGTCACGTCGGTGCGGCCGAAGGCCGGGCCGGAGAGTTCGACCGCTTCCGGGTCCCGGACCGGGACGAGCGGCTGGCGGGGGTGGCGCAGCGCGCTGCTGCGGTAGGGCGGGTAGTCGCGCCGGGGGTGGTGCGGGGCTGCGGCCGTCGCGGCTTCGACGTGGGCCGCGATCTCCCGGGAGACGTCCTGCTGGGTGGGCGACACGGGTGGCTCCTTTCGTGGGCCGGTCATCGGTCTCGTGGGCCGGTCATCGGTCGAGGACGAGGGCGAGTCCCTGGCCGACGCCGACGCACAGCGTCGCGACGCCCGTACCGCCGCCGGCGGCCTCCAGCTGGTGGGCGACCGCGCCGGCCAGCCGGGCCCCGGAGGCGCCGAGCGGGTGCCCGAGGGCGATGGCGCCGCCGCGGGGGTTGAGGACCTCGGGGTCCAGTTCGGGCCACTCGGCGAGGCAGCCCAGCACCTGGGCGGCGAAGGCCTCGTTGAGCTCCAGGGTGGTGAGGTCGGCGAAGCCGCGGCCGGTCCTGGCGAGGGCCCGGCGGACGGCGGCCACGGGCCCGAGCCCGAAGTACTGCGGCTCGATCCCGGTGACGGCGGCGGACCGGACCCGGGCCAGCGGCTGCCGGCCGACGCGGCGCAGGCCCTGCTCGTCGGTGAGCAGCACGGCGGCGGCGCCGTCGTTGAGCGGCGAGGCGTTGCCCGCGGTCACGGTGCCCCGTTCGCTGCGGAAGGAGGGCCTGAGCTTCGCCAGCGCCGCCGTGGACGTGTCGGGGCGCACGCACTCGTCCCGGTCGACCACGACCTCACCCTGGCGCGTCGGGACGGTCACGGGCACCACCTCGGCGTCGAAGCGGCCCTGCTCCCAGGCGGCGGCGGCCCTGCGGTGGCTGGCGAGGGCGAACGCGTCCTGCTGTTCGCGGCTGATGCCGTGCCTCTCCGCGATCAGCTCGGCGGACTCCCCGAGCGGGACGGTCCACTCCGGCGCCATCCTCGGGTTGACCATCCGCCAGCCGAGCGTGGTCGAGTACAGCTCGGTGTGCCCGGCGGGGAAGGCGCGGTCGCTCTTGGGCAGCACGTAGGGCGCGCGGCTCATCGACTCCACGCCGCCGGCGATCACCGTCGAGGCGTCGCCCAGCGCGATCGCCCGGGCGGCCTGGACGACGGCCTCCAGGCCGGAGGCGCAGAGCCGGTTGACGGTGACGCCGGGCACGGTCACCGGCAGCCCGGCGAGCAGGGCGGCCATCCGGCCGACGTTGCGGTTCTCCTCGCCGGCGCCGTTGGCGTTGCCGAGGTACACGTCGTCGACCGTGGCCGGGTCGAGGGCCGGGGTGCGCTCGAGGAGTGCGCGGATCACCCCGGCGGCGAGGTCGTCCGGGCGGACGGCGGACAGGGCGCCGCCGTAGCGGCCGACCGGGGTGCGGACGGCGTCGACCAGGTAGACGTCCCGGGTCATCGAGGCACCTCCACCCGCACCGGCGCGGCGGTCCGGGCGAGCAGCTCGTCCGGGCTCACCCCGGGCGCGGTCTCGACCAGGACGAGCCCGTCGGCCGTCACGTCCAGCACGCCGAGGTCGGTGACGATCCGGTCCACGCAGCCGCGGCCGGTCAGCGGGAGGGTGCACTCGGGGACGATCTTCGGTGAGCCGTCCCTGGCGGTGTGCTCCATCAGCACGATCACCCGCCGGGCGCCGTGGACCAGGTCCATCGCGCCGCCCATGCCCTTGACCATCTTCCCGGGGATCATCCAGTTCGCCAGGTCCCCGGTGGCCGACACCTGCATGGCGCCGAGGACCGCGGCGTCGATGTGGCCGCCGCGGATCATGCCGAAGGAGAGCGAGGAGTCGAAGGAGGACGCGCCCGGGAGCACCGTCACCGTCTCCTTGCCGGCGTTGATGAGGTCCGGGTCCACCTCCCGCTCGGTCGGGTACGGGCCCACGCCGAGCAGGCCGTTCTCCGAGTGCAGGACGACGTCCACGTCCGGCGGCAGGAATCCCGGCACCAGGGTGGGCAGGCCGATCCCGAGGTTGACGTACCAGCCGTCGGCCAGTTCGCGGGCGGCGCGGGCCGCCATCTCTTCGCGGTTCCAGGTCATGCGGTTCGCACCGTCCTGCGCTCGATGCCCTTGGCGGCGGCCTGCTGCGGCGTCAGGGCGACGACGCGCTGGACGAAGACACCGGGCAGGTGGATGGCGTCGGGGTCCAGCTCGCCCGGCTCGACCAGTTCCTCGACCTCGGCGACGGTCACCCGGCCCGCCATCGCGGCCAGCGGGTTGAAGTTGCGGGCGGCCTTGGCGAAGACGAGGTTGCCGTGCCGGTCGCCCCGGGCCGCGCGGACCAGCGCGAAGTCGGTGGTGATGCCGCGCTCCAGGACGTAGGAGCGGCCGTCGTACTCGCGCACCTCCTTGGGCGGGGAGGCGAGGGCGACGGAGCCGTCCGGGGCGTAGCGCCAGGGCAGGCCGCCCTCGGCGACCAGGGTGCCGACGCCCGCCGGGGCGAAGAACGCGGGGATGCCGCAGCCGCCCGCTCGCAGCCGCTCGGCGAGGGTGCCCTGCGGGGTGAGCTCCAGTTCCAGCTCGCCGCTGAGGTAGCGGCGGGCGAACTCCTTGTTGTCGCCGACGTACGAGCCGGTGACCCGGCCGATCCGCCCGGCGGCCAGCAGCACGCCGAGGCCGCCGCCGTCCACTCCGCAGTTGTTGGACACCACGCTCAGGCCGCCGGAGCCGCGTGCGTAGAGCGCCTGGATGAGCACGTTCGGGACGCCGCTGAGGCCGAAGCCCCCGACGGCGAGCGAGGAGCCGTCCCCGATGTCGGCGACGGCCTCCTCGGGTGAGGCCACCAGTTTGTCCATTCGTTGCCCCTGTTCGCCTGGTGAACTATCGTTCGGAATCTTGGGTGCGCAGAGTGTGCGCCGCGGTCCGACGCCTGTCAACGGGCCCGTGAAGGAGAATCCGCCGATGCCCGAAACCGCTCCGACGCCGTCCGGTCCGCCGTCCGGTCCGTCGTCCGGTCCGTTGTCCGGTCCGTCGTCCGCACCGCCCGAGGAGTCCGTCGGGCCGCTGGAGCGCGGGCTCGCCCTGCTGCGAGCCATGGCCGTCGACCCGGCCGTGCGCCAGCGGCCCAGCGACCTGGCCCGCGCCACCGGCCTCGCCCGCTCCACCGTCGACCGGATCGCCACCACGCTCGTCGGCCTCGGGTACCTGCGCTCCGACGGGCGGGACCTCGTCCTGGCCCCCCGGGCGGCCGAGTTCGGCAACGCCTACCTGACCGGCAGTGGCCTGCCGGATCGGCTCGGCTCCCTCGCCGTCGAACTCGCCGACCGCCTCGACGAGTCCGTCTCGATCGCCGTCCCCGACGGCGACGACGCTCGTTTTGTCGTCCAGGCCACCCGCCGCCGCGCGATGGCCGTCTCCTTCCGCATCGGTGACCTGCTGCCCGCCGAGCGCTGCGCCCCGGGCGCGCTGTTCGCCGCCGAGTGGGACGAGGGCCGGTGGGACGCCTGGCCGCGGCGCCGCGCGAACGGCGTGGACGACGCGAACGGTACGGACGACGGCGGCTACGCGGTGGAGCCGTCGAGCGCCCCGGACGTCGTCGGGTTCCGGGAGCTGGCGCAGGCCTCCGCCGTACGGGGCTGGTCGGTGGACGACCAGCTGATCGAGCCCGGGCTGGTCGCCGTCTCCGTCCCGGTCCGCGACCCCTCGGGTGCGACGGTCTGCGCGGTCAGCGTCGTCAGCCACACCAGCCGGCACGACGCCGCCTCACTCACCGGTCACGCCCTGCCCCGACTCCGGGACACGGCACGGGAGATGGAGCGGCGCCTCGCCCTCCCGGCGGCGCCGGCCGCACCCGCGGTGCCGCCGTCGGGCCGGCGACTCAAGGAGGAACTCGGCTCCGGCTTCCTCCAGTCGCTCGCCCGCGGGCTGGACGTCCTGCTCGCTCTCGGCGCCGCGCCCGGCAGCCACCCGCTGGCCGCGGTGGCCCGCGCGACCGGCCTGCCCCGCGCCACCGCCCGCCGGGCCCTGATCACCCTGCGGCACCTCGGGTACGTCGGCAGCGACGGTGAGCGGTTCCGTCTCCTGCCCCGCGTGCTCGGTCTCGGATACGCGCGCCTGGCGGGCCTGTCCCTCGCCGAGATCGCCGAGCCGCACCTGATCGACCTGGTGCTCCGGGTCCACGAGTCCGCCTCGATGGCGGTCCTCGACGGCCCGGACATCCGCTACGTCGCGCGCGTCCCGACCACCCGCATCATGCGCCTCGACCTCGCCGTGGGCACCCGGCTCCCGGCGTACCCGACGTCGATGGGGCGGGTGCTGCTCGGCGCCCTGCCCGAGCCGGAACTCGCCTCCCTCCTCGCGGAGATGACGCCCACGCGGTTCACCGAGGCCACCGTGACGGACCGCGCCGCCCTGGCCGCCGCCGTCCGCGCCGCCGCGCGGGACGGCCACGCCCTGGTCGACCAGGAGCTGGAGGAGGGGCTGCGCTCCGTCGCCGTCCCGGTCCACGACGGCCTGGGCCGGGTGGTGGCCGCCGTCAACGTCGCGCTGCACGCCGGGCGGGGCACCCCCGACGAGGTCCGCGCGGCTCTGCTCCCGCCGCTGTCCGAGGCGGCCCGGGCGATCAGTGCCGACCTCGCACTGACGGACCGCCTGCCCGGGGCGCGGCCGGCCTGAGGGCGGCGTCGGGGTTGAGGGCGGCGTCAGGGCCGCTCGAAGCACGGACCTCCGGGCGGGTCGGGGCGAGGGCGCCGGTCGGCTCCCGGCTGCCGCTCTCCAGGGCGGCCATCAGCAGCCCTTCGACGGCGGCAGCCACCGGCCCGTCGCCCGGTCCCTCGGTGCGGACCGGCCGGGGCGCCGAGCCGTGCTCCCCGCACCAGCGCCGGTAGGTCTCGGCGACGGCCGTGTGGATGCGGGTGACGGTGCCGGGCAGGATGACGGCGGTCCGCCGCGTGCGTCGAGCACGTGCTGCGGCTGCGCGCCGCGCTCGACCCGGCTTCCCGGCGGCACCGGGTCGCCGAACTCCTCGACCAGGTCGGCCGCGGCGAGCGCGAGGCCGCCGCAGTGCCCCGCGCGCTCTCCGGTGGGCAACGCCGACGCGTCGCCGGCGCCCGGGTGCTCGGCGGATGTCCGTCGGCGTCACCGGGCCCGGACGATGACCACCGGGCAGTCGGCGTGCTGGGCGCAGTGCATGCTCACCGAGCCGAGCAGGGTGCGGGTGAAGCCGCCGTGGCCGTGGCTGCCGACCACCAGCAGCTCGGCGCCCCGGGACGCGTCCAGGAGGACCTCGGTCGGGTCGCCCATGACCATCGTCTGGCGGACCTCCGCCCGGCTGTCCTCGCCGAGCACCGTGTGCAGCTCGTCGGCGAAGCGCCGCTCGGCCAGCTCCCGGTCGAAGGTGGTGTCGACCACCGGCGCCGACCAGCCGAAGTGGCTCGGCGGCTCCCAGGCGCCGATCGCGTCCACCACCCCGCCGATCAGGGTCGCGTGCCGGGCCGCCCAGCGCAGCGCGGCGTACGACGACGGCGAGCCGTCGACGCCGACCACGACGCGGGGTGCGGAGTCGTTCGCGTTCATCTGCACCGTCCTGACCGTCCAGCGGATCGTCGCCCCCTGACCACGGTGCTGGCCGCCGGACGGCGCCGCCACCACGGCCCGGCAGCCGGGTGACGCCCGGCGGCCGAGCCGTGGTGGATGCCGGTGGCCGCGCCGCGCCGGGCCGGGCCGGGAGGGGTCAGGCGTGGACGCCCAGCTGGGTGAGCAGCGTCGCGTTGTCCTCGATGTGCCAGTCCTCGGTGATCCGGTCGGTCCCGACGTGCTGGATGTCGATGGCGTTGAACTCGACGCGCTGGCCCTGGCCCCGCACGCCGTCGAAGGTGCCGGTGAAGTGGCCGCGGAAGACCAGCCGGGCGGTGATCCTGTCCCCGCTGATCAGGACGTCGGACAGCTCGCAGGTCAGGTCCGGCACCGCGGCGCGGAAGTTCTTCGAGGCGAAGAGCGGCCCGGAGGGGCCCTGGGGACGGCCCGGCGGCAGGGTGTTGTCGCGGAACTGCGGGCTGACCGCCGCGTCCAGGTAGCGCTGCTGACCGGTGTTCCAGAAGGTGTACAACTGCTGCGCCAGGCGGACCTCCTGGGCGGCGCGCCGGGCGCCGATCGAACGGTCCACGGTGAGCGCCTCCGGCTGGACGAGATCGGGCGAACGGTCGATCAGCCGCTGCGGCCAGTCACGGGCGGACGAGTGGCGGCCGCTGTCGTGGACGGGGGCGGCCGCGGCGGTGCCGCCCGCCAGGCCGGCCACCGCCGTGAGGACGGCGGCGGTACGGATCAGGGTGTGCGAGCGCATGGGAACAGCTCCTCGGTTCGGGTGGTCGTGCCCGGGGGTGCGGGCGTGCGGGCGTGCGGGGTCGGCCGGCCGACCGGGGCAGGGGGGTCAGGCGAGCCGGCCGACCGGGGCAGGGGGTCAGGCGAGCCGGCCGACCGGGGCAGGGGGTCAGGCGAGCCGGCCGCCGCCGTCGACGTGCAGCACCGTGCCGGTGACGTACGGGTTGTCGATGGCGTAGAAGACGGCCTTGACCAGGTCCTCCGGGGTGCCGACGCGCCGGGCCGGGTTGCGCGCGGCGACCCCGCGCAGGAACGCCTCCTTGTCGGCGCCCAGGCCGTCCCAGGAACCGGTGTCGACGATGCCGGGGGAGACGGCGTTGACCCGGACCGGCGCGATCTCCACCGCCAGCGCCTGCACCAGGAAGGCCAGCGCGCCGTTGGTGGTGGCCATCACGGTGCGCGCGGGCGCCGGGCGCCACGCGGCCACACCGGAGAAGAAAGTGAACGAACCGCGCTCGGAGACCTGCCCGGCCAGGTGCTTGGCCAGCAGCAGCGGGCCGATCACCTTCGCCGCGAACGCCCGCTGCACATCGGCCGCTTCGAGCTCCCGCAGCGGGCCGTTGGCCGGCATCGCGGCGGTGGAGACCAGGTGGTCGAAGCGGCCGACCCGGGCGGCGAAAGCGGCGATCGACCGCTCGTCGGCGATGTCCAGGGCGATCACCTCGGAGGGCCCGGTCAGCTCGCCGGCCGTCCACTCCAGCTTGCGCGGGTCGGGGCCGGCCAGCACCAGGGTGGCGCCGGCCGCCGAGGCGGCCTTGGCGAGGGCCTGCCCGGTGCGCGAACCCGCACCGACCACGACGAGTCGCTGTCCCTGGAGGGAGGTGGTGTCGGACATGGTGGAACTCCTTCGGATGATTTTGGATCTTGGGGAAACGGCCGTCCGCTGCGTCCCGCGGCGGCCACACCACGACCCTCTCCGACCTGCGCTGATGAGTCCAAGGCTTGTTTTCTACCCCAGCGATAAGATCTGTTCATGGCAACACCGACGCTCAGGCAGCTCGAATACCTGGCCACCGTGGTCGACACCGGATCGTTCACCCGCGCGGCCGAGCAGCTGCACGTCACCCAGCCCGCGCTCTCGCACCAGATCCGCGCCCTGGAGGGCGCCCTCGGCGGCCGGCTGCTGGAGCGCCTGCCGCGCTCCGTACGGCTCACCCCGATGGGCCGGGCGGTCCTGCCGCACGCCCGGGCCGCACTGGCCGAGGCCGAACGCCTGCACGCCGCGGCCCGCCGTACGGCCGGCCTGGAGGAGGGCGAACTGGAGGTCGCCGTCGTCTACTCGGTCAGCCTCGGCATCCTGCCGCCGGTGCTGCGGGACTGGCACCGCCGCCACCCCGGCGTGCGGATCCGGCTGCGCGAGTACGCCCACACCGACCGGCTCCAGGAGGCCATGGCCGCCGGCCGCGCCGACCTCGCCATCGGCCCGGTGCCCACCGGCTGGGAGGGGCCGATCCGGGAACTCGGCGTCGAGGAGTTCACCGTCGTCCTGCCCGCCGACGACCCGCTGGCCGAGCGCCCCGCCGGCACGGTCGCCCTCACCGAACTCGCCGACCGGGACTGGGTCCACTTCGCCCCCGACAACGGCCTGGCCGACCTGCTCGACCAGGTCTGCGCCCGGGCGGGCTTCCACCCCAGGGCGGCGATCCGCGCCGAACAGACCTCGGCCGCGCCGCTGCTCGCGGCGGCCGGCCTGGGCCCGGCCCTGGTGCCCGCCAACATCCTCCCCGCCCACTTCGAGGGCGCCCTGCTGCGCCCGGACCCCCCGATCCTGCGCACCCTCACCGCCTACACCCGCACCCGCCCCGACCCGCTCACCGTGGCCTTCGCGGACCTGCTGTCCCGACAGGCCCGGGTCGACCCCGCCGTCTCCGGCCGGCCCGCCGGCTCCGAGGCCGGCGGCGGGTGACGCGGCGCGGATGCGGGCGCGCCCCCACCGGCCTAGCGTGGCGACCATGGAGCTGTTCCCCCCGATCCCGCTGGCGCAGTGGCAGGACTCCAAGGAGACGGTCCACCGGTTCGCCCAGGTCGTCGGCAAGATCCGCCTGGCGCGCAGCGTGCGGCGCAACCACTGGTGGAACGTCCCCTACCACCTCACCGGGCGCGGCATCACCACCCGCCCGATGGCCGTGCCCGACGGGCGCGGGACCTTCTGCATCGACTTCGACTTCGTCGACCACCGGCTGGTGGTCTGCTCGTCGGACGGCCGCAGGGTCTCCTTCCCGCTCACCGGGCAGTCCGTGGCGTCGTTCTACCGCCGGACCCTCGACTCCCTCGCCGCGGTCGGCGTGACGGTGTCGCTCCCGCACCCGACCCCGTTCGACCTGCCCGACACCGGCCGGCCGTTCACCGAGGACACCGAGCACGCCGCCTACGACCCGTTCTGGGTCAACCGCTACTGGCAGGTGCTCAGCCAGGTCAACCTGGTCCTGGAGGAGTTCGCCGCCGGCTTCTGCGGGAAGGTCAGCCCGGTGCACCACTTCTGGCACACCTTCGACATCGCCGTCACCCGCTTCTCCGACCGTGAGATCGAACAGCCGCGGACCGTCGACCCGGTGACCCGAGAGGCCTACTCGCGCGAGGTCGTCAGCTCCGGTTTCTGGTTCGGCGACGACTCCTTCCCCCGACCGGCCTTCTACTCCTACGCCGCGCCCGAGCCCGCCGGCCTGGCCGACTGCCCGCTGCGCCCCGACGCCGCCCGCTGGATCGAGCGGAACGGCAGCCACCTGGCCGTCCTGGACTACGAGGAGGTCCGCGGCGGCGAGGACCCGCGCGGTGCCGTCCTCGACTTCTACGAGTCCGTCTACCAGCCCGCGGCCCGCCTGGCCGGCTGGAACATCGGCGGCGAGGCCTCGCCCGGCGGCGTCACCGACCCGGTGGCGGCCCGCGGCGGAGGCTGACGGCCGGTCGGGGCGGAAGCTGACGGCAGGGCAGAGCAGGGCAGGGCAGGGCGGCGGCGGCGCCCCGGGCCGCCACGACACCCTGCACACCGCCTTCCGGCCTCGCGCTCGCGCGGACCGCTGCGAGCGGGTGTTCGTGGGAAGAGTATTAGGTTAGCCTCACCTAAGCTGCGATGGGCGCCGGAAGGTACGAACCGGCGCAGCCGCGGCGTTCCCCCGTTCCGCCGGAAGGAGCCTGCCCTGTCCGCCGTCACCGCTCCCGCCCGCTTCGCGCTCTTCCCCCTGCGCGTCGCCCGCACCCTGACCCTCACTCCGTACCTCGTGCGGATCACGCTCACCGGGGAGAGCCTCGCCGGGTTCGTCAACGGCGGCCTCGACCAGCGGATCAAGCTGCTGCTGCCGCTCGCCGGCCAGTCCGAGCCGCTGATCCCGTCCGGCGACGGCGAGTTCGGCTGGTACCACAGCTGGCGGGAGACGTCCCCGGCGGTGCGCCCGGTGCTGCGCACCTACACCGTCCGCGGTCAGCGCCGCGACCCCGACGAGATCGACATCGACATCGCCGTGCACGGGGACACCGGCCCCGGCTCCCGATGGGCCGTCAGGGCCGCGCCGGGCGACCGGGTGGCGGTGTACGGGCCGGCCGTCGAGCGGGCCGGCGGGGTGGAGTTCGAGCTGCCCGCCGACCCCGGCTGGGTCCTGCTGGCCGGGGACGAGTCGGCGCTGCCGGCCATCGCCGCCATCCTGGAGGAACTGCCCGAGGACCTCCCCGTCCGGGTCTTCGCCGAGGTGGACGGGCCGTCGGACGAGGCCTACCTCCCGGCCGGCCGGGCCGGCGTCGAGACCGTCTGGGTCCACCGCCGGGCCGGCGGACCGGGCCTGACCGGGGCGGTGCGCGTCGCCGACCTGCCGGACGGTCGGCCGTACGCCTGGATCGCCGGGGAGGCGGCCGCGGTGCGGGAGCTGCGCCGCCACCTGGTCGGCGAGCGGGGGATGGACCGGCGCGCGGTCTGCTTCATGGGCTACTGGCGGGCCGGGCGCACCGAGGACCAGCGCGGCGAGGACGGGCCGGAGGAGGAGGCGTAGGACCGCTCCGGAGGCGTAGGGCCGCTCCGGAGGCGTAGGGCCGCTCCGGCCGAAGGGGCGGCCGCCCCGCGGGTCAGCCGGTGGTCCCGCGCCGCCGCTCCTCCGGCAACGGCGTGATGGGGACGGCCGGTTGCGGGCCGACCGTGCTCGGCCATCCCGTCCCCGTCGGGGCCGGTCCGTCGCGCCAGGACAGGGCGAGTGCGGGGCCCGACTCCGGCGACCGCGGCCCGACCCGCTGCCGCCCGGTGCGACCTGGTGCTCGACGGCGCGCTCGGCGGGGGCGGCCGACTCCTTCGGCGCGCTGGCCTCGGCCAGGGAGGGCGGCGGGGGCGACGTACCGCTCCTCGTACGTGGCGACGGCCGGCGGCCGGTGCCGCTCCGCGACGTCCGGTGCGGTGAGCCCGACGGCCTCGGGCGCGGCCGGGCCGGTCCGTCGGGGCCCGCCGCGCGGTCGGCGGCCGTTGAGACGATGACGAACGATCAGAACGCGTGCCCGGCGCCGCATTCCCGCAGGTTGGACGCGTTCATGACGCCTTTGTCAGCGGGGTGGACGACCCTTGACGGCGCTGGGCTTCTCTGCCAACCTCTCGGCAGGTCTGGACCAAGATCGGTCTTTTCACTGGGGAGAGGACCGGCTCCGACCCGGTCGTTCGCAGGGGGGATCTGCGGGCCGGGAGGGTCGAGGCCGGAGCGGCCCGCGGGCCGGCGCGGGCCGGTCGAACGCCACCCGGCGGCCGGGTCGCCGAAGAAGTCCGCGGTGTCGGCCATGTCGGCGCCCGGCCACGGGGAACGCGCCATTCACCGACTGCCGAATCGAGCCGCACATGCCACACTCGCTCCCCCCGCACGCGTCGCCCTTCCAGCGGGGCATCTGGTTCACCGAGCGCCTCGGCCACACGCACGGGGTGTTCCACATGCCCGTCCGCATCTCCTTCGACCGGGTCGACGCGGAGGCGCTCGCCCGGGCCGTCGCGACGGTGGCCGAACGTCATTCCTCCCTGTCCCAGGCGCTCGTGGAGCGCGAGGGTGAGGTCGTGCTGGAGCCCGGTACCGCCCCGGTCCTCGAGGTGGTCGACGTCTCCGGGGACTGCGGGGAGAGCCGGGAGAAGCTGCTGGCCGAGGACACGGCACGGCCCTTCGACCTCCAGGCGGGTCCCTTGGCGCGGTTCACCCTCTACCGCGGCCGCGACGGGGCGGCGGAGCTGCTGGCCGTCGTGCACCATGCCGTGTTCGACGGGGAGTCCAAGGACGTCCTGGTGGCGGAGCTCGCCGCGGCCTACGCGCGGGCCCTGGGAGAGGCCGCCCCGGCGGCCGACCGGAGCCCCGAGCCGGAGTCCGCGCCCGCGCCCGACCCCGCGCCCGCGCCCGACCCCGAGCTCGTGCGCCGCGCGGCGGACCGCTACGGCCCGCGCTGGGCCGCGGCGACGGAGCCCGTCCTGCCCGGCCTGCCGCAGGCCGTCACCGCCCCGGCGGCCGGAGCCTCCGTCGGGTGGCGGATGGACGCCCACGGCCGGGCGGCACTGGCCGAGGCCGCGCAGCGCTGCGGCGTCACCGTCTTCGAGTTCCTCCTCGCCGCCCTGCACGGACTGCTGCTGCGCTACGGCGGCGAAGCCGTCCCGGTCTCCGTGCCGCTCTCCGTCCGGACGGCCGAACAGGCCGGGGAGATCGGTCTGTTCGTCAACGAGCTGCCGGTGCACGCGCCGGCCGGGGCGAGTGCCGCGATGCCCTTCGCCGCCTACGCCCGGGCCGTCCGGGCCGAGGTCCGTGACGGATACCCGTTCCGCCCGGTGCCCTTCGGCGCGGCGGTCGGCGGTCTGACGCCGCGCGCCGGGCTGGCCCCCGTCTCGTTCGGCTACCGGCGCGGCCGCGCCGTGGACCCGGTGTTCCCGGGAAGCGCCGTCCGGGTGGACCGTACGGTGTTCAACGGCGCCGCCCGCAACACCCTTCACCTCCAGGCGGTGGACACCGCCGAAGGGCTCGCGTTCTCGCTCCAGTACGCTCCGGCGGTCCTGTCGCCGGACGCCGCGGCCCGGATCGCCGGGCACTACACGGCCCTGCTGGAGGCCGCGGCGGCCGCGCCCGAGGCTCCGCTGAGCGCCCTGCCGCTGCTGGGCGAGGCCGAGCGGCACCGGGTGGTCGAGGAGTGGAACGACACCGCCCGCGCCTACCCGGGCGAGCGCACGGCCCTGGACCTGGTCCGCGAGCGGGCCGCCGAGACGCCCGAGGCCCTCGCCGTCAGCGCGGGCGCCGAGCGGCTGACCTACCGGGCGCTCGTGGAGCGGATCGACGAACTGGCCTCCGTGCTGAGCGGGGCCGGAGTCCGACCGGGCGACGTCGTCGCCCTGCACCTGGAGCGCTCCGCCGACCTGCCCGCCGTCCTGCTCGCGGTGCACGCCGCCGGAGCCGCCTACCTGCCGCTCGACCCGGGCCACCCCGCCGAGCGGCTCGCGTTCCTGCTCGCCGACTCGGGCGCGGCCCTGCTGGTCGCCGACCGGGAGCCCACGCCCGACGTGGTGGCGGCGGCACCGGCCGTCCTGCGCCTCGGGGGCGGCCCCGTGGAGCCCGGGCCCGCCGGGGCGGCGCCGGCCGGGCCCGGTGGCCTCGCCTACGTGCTGTACACCTCCGGCTCGACCGGGCGGCCCAAGGGCGTGGAGATCGGCCACCGGGCCCTGGTGAACCTGCTGACCTCGTTCGCGGACCGCCTGGGCTCGGGACGGCAGCACGTCTGGCTCGGCCTGACCTCGCTCTCCTTCGACATATCCGGGCTGGAGATCCTGCTCCCGCTGATCACCGGCGGCCGACTGGTCCTCGCGCCGGACGGCGCCGCCCTGGACGCGCCGGGCACGGTCGGGCTGATCCGGCGCGAGGGCGTGACCCATCTTCAGGCGACCCCCTCGGGCTGGCGGGTCCTGCTCAGCGCCGGGCCGCTGCCGGCGGGGCTGACCGGGATCGTGGGCGGGGAGGCACTGCCGCTCCCGTTCGCCCGCGAGCTCCGGGGCTCCCTCGGCCGGCTGATCAACGGCTACGGCCCGACCGAGGCGACGATCTACGCCACCTGCGCCGAGGTCCCCGCGGCGCCGGACGCCGTGGTGATCGGCCGACCGGTCGCCAACACCAGGGCGTACGTCCTGGACGCGGACGGCCGGCCCCTGCCGGTCGGCATCCCCGGAGAGCTCCACCTGGGCGGCGACGGCCTCGCGGACGGCTACCGGGGCCGGCCCGAGCTGACGGCGGAACGTTTCGCCGAGGGCCCGTTCGCCGGCGGCCGGATGTACCGCACCGGCGACCTCGCGGCATGGACGCCGGACGGCGAACTGGAGTTCCACGGCCGGATCGACGACCAGGTGAAGATCCGCGGCCACCGGATCGAACTCGGCGAGATCGAGGCCGCGCTGCTCGACCACCCGGCCGTCGCCGCCGCGGCCGTCGCCGTGTGCGAGCAGGCCGAGGGGGAACCCGCGCTCGTCGGCTACCGGGTGCCCGCACCCGGCGACGCACCGCTGTCCGACGCGGACCTGCGGGACCACCTGCTGCGCACCCTGCCCGCCGTCATGGTGCCCCGGCAGTACGTGACCCTCGACCACCTGCCGCTCACCCCGAGCGGCAAGCTCGACCGCCGGGCGCTGCCCGCCCCGCCGCGCGCGGCAGCCGCCGGCCCGGCGGAGGCCGACGACGTCACCGCGAGCATCCTGGCGATCTGGGAGGAGGTCCTGGGCGCCACCGGCATCGGCCCCGAGGACGACCTCTTCGACCTCGGCGGACACTCGCTGACGATCATCCAGATCACCGCCAGGATCCGCGCCGCCTTCGGGGTCGAGCTCGACTTCGACCTGTTCTTCGACGCCTCCACCCCGGCCGCCCTGGCCGCCGTCGTGCGAGAGCGGCGTTGACCGCCGCCCACCGCTCCTGCGCGTCCTCCCCGCGCGACGTCGACCGCTCCCGCGCGTCCTCCCCGCTCCACGCCCGAACGGACTGCCGATGACCGACACCCAGGACCTGCCCGCGGACTGGTCCGCCACCAAACGATCCCTCCTCGCCCAGCGCCTGCGCGGCGCCACGGCTCCGGTGCGGGTGGTCGAGCCCCGCCCGGCCGGCAGCCCGCCGCCCCTGTCCAGCGGGCAGGAACGGCTCTGGTTCATGGACCAGTTCTCGCCCGGCGGGACGGCGTACACGCTCGCCCCGGCCCGGCGGCTGCGCGGGCCGCTGAACCGCCCGGCGCTGGACGCCGCCCTGGCCGCCCTTGTGGCACGGCACGAGGGACTGCGGATGACCTTCCCGGTCACCGAGGACGGCCGGGCCGAGGTCCTGGTCGCCGAACCGGGCCCCTTCGCCGCCGGATTCGTGGACGCCTCGGGCGATCCGGACCCCGAGCGAAGAGCCGCGGACGAGATCGCGGCACTGGTCGCCAGACCCTTCGACCTCGCCGCCGGGCCGCTGCTGCGAGCCCTGCTCGTCCGGATCGCCGAGGAGGACCACGTCCTCGCCCTGGTCATGCACCACATCGTCGGCGACGGATGGTCGATCGACATCCTCAACCGGGAACTGGACGCCCTCTACGCCCGGTACGCGGACGGTGCGGAGCGCGAACTCCCGCCCCTACCAGTGCAGTTCGGGGACTACGCGCGCTGGCAGCGGGACCGGCTGGACAGTGGCGCGCTGGCCGCCTCCCGCGACTACTGGCGCACCGAACTCGCCGACGTCCCCGCCCTGGAACTGCCCGCCGACCGCCCCCGGCCGCCGCTGCTCACCTTCGACGGCGCGGCCGTGGAACTGCACTGGAGCCCGGAACTCGCCCGCGCCGTCGCCGACTGCGCCCGCGCCCACGGGGCCTCCACGTACATGGTGCTGATGGCCGGGCTCCAGGTGCTGCTCGGCCGGCACACCGGTCAGAGGGACTTCGCGATCGGTTCGGCCGTGGCCGGCCGGCTCCACCGGGAGCTGGAGGCGGTGGTCGGGGCCTTCGTCAACATGCTGCCGATCCGGGCCCGGCTGGAGGAGGGCCTCACCTTCGCCGAACTGGTCGGCCGGGTGCGGGAGACGACGCTGAACGCCTACACCCACCAGGAGGTGCCCTTCGAGCAGATGGTCGCCGACCTGGACATCGAGCGGGACGTCAGCCGCTCGGCGGTGTTCCAGGTGACCTTCGCCTTCCAGAACTACGGCGAGCGCGCGGCCCCCACCGCACCCGCCGCCACGGCGGAGGGATTCGGGCACGCCGCCACCACCAGCCACTCCGACCTCGCCTTCTACCTGCGGGAGAAGAAGGACGGCGGGCTCTTCGGCCTGATCACCTACCGCACCGACCTCTTCGACGCGGACACCGTGCGACGGCTCGTCGAGCGCTTCGAGGTCCTGATGACGGCGGCCGCGGCCGATCCGGACCGAGCCGTCGGGGACCTGCCGGTGTCGACCGCCACCGAGCACCGGGACGTGCTCGAACGCTGGGCGGCCGGCCCGGACCTCCCCGAGGGCGGACCGGGGACGCTGACCGCGCTGCTCGCGGCGGCGGCCCGGCAGGCCGGGGACCGGCCCGCGCTGGTCTTCGAGGACGCCACCGTCACCCACCGCGAACTCGACGCCCGGGCGACGGCCCTGGCGCGGCGGCTGCGGGCCCTCGGCGTCGGCCGGGACGACCGGGTGGCGGTCTGCCTGGAGCAGTCCCCGGACCTGGCGGTGGCCCTGGTCGGCGTGCTGAAGGCCGGCGGCTGCTACCTGCCGCTGGACCCGGAGCAGCCGCCCGCGCGGCTCGCCCACCTGGTGGCCGACGCGGACACGCGTGTGCTGGTCACGGACTCGGTGCTGCGGGAGCGGTTCCCCGGGTACGGCGGCGCCGAGCTGCTGATGGACCAGGCAGACCCGGCACCGGACGACACGCCGCTCCCCGAGGCCTCCGGCCCGGACGACCTCGCGTACGTCATCTACACCTCCGGCTCCACCGGGCAGCCCAAGGGCGTCGCCGTACAGCACCGGGAGATCCTCAACTACCTGGCCGGCGTGCGGGAACGGCTGCGGATCGAGCCCGGTGCCCGCTACGGGCTGCTGCAGTCCCTGTCGTTCGACTTCAGCATCACCATGCTCTACCTGGCGCTCACCACCGGCGGCCGGGTGCACCTGCTGCCGCGTCGCATCGCCGGAGCCGAACTCGCCGACCGCATCGAGGCGTCGGCCCTCGACTACCTCAAGATGACGCCCTCCCACCTGGCCGCGCTGTCCGCCGACGCCCCGCTCGAACGCCTGCTGCCGCGCCGGGCCCTGGTGCTCGGCGGGGAGGCCTCGTCCTGGGCCTGGGCCGCCGACCTGGCCGCCAGGGGCGGCTGCGCGGTGTTCAACCACTACGGCCCGACCGAGGCGACGGTCGGCGTCACCGTCCACGAGGTCCTCCCGGGGGAGCACGGCCCGGGGAACACACCGATCGGCACCCCGCTCGCCGGCGCGCGCTGCTACGTCCTGGACGGGGCCGGGCGGCCGGTGCCGCCCGGGGTGACCGGTGAGCTGTACCTCGGCGGGCACCGGCTGGCCCGCGGCTACCTGGGCCGGCCCGAGCTGACGGCGGAACGTTTCGTCGAGGACCCGTTCGCCGGCGGCCGGATGTACCGCACCGGCGACCTGGCCCGCTGGCGGCCGTCCGGGTCCACCCGGCCGGTGGGGGCACCCCCGAGCCGCCAGGCCGGGGGCGCCGGGGAAGGCGTGCTGGAGTACCTGGGCCGCGCCGACGACCAGATCAAGGTCCGCGGCTACCGGGTCGAGCCCGGCGAGATCGAGGCCGCGCTCACCGCGCTGCCCGGCGTCACCCAGGCCTTCGTGACCGTCCGGGGCGAGGGGATCAGACAGAACCTCGTCGCCTACCTCGAACGCGCGAGCGGCGGGACCGTCCCCGCCGCCGCCGAGCTGCGGGCGGCGCTCGGCGAGGTCCTGCCGGACTACATGGTCCCCGCCCGGTTCGTCGTCCTGGACCGCCTGCCGCTGCTGGCCCACGGCAAGGTCGACCGCAAGGCGCTGCCCGAACCCGAGGACGCCGCCCCGGCCGCCGGCCGCGTCGAACCCGAGGGCGAGACCGAGACCCTCATCGCCGCGATCTGGGCCGAGGTGCTCGACGTCGCCGAGGTCGGCGCACTGGACGACTTCTTCGAGATCGGCGGGCACTCCCTGCTCGCCACCCAGGTCGTCGCCCGGCTGCGCCGCGCCTTCCCTGACCTGCCGGTCCCGGTCGGCGTGATGGACCTCTTCCGCTTCCCGACCGTCCGGCAGCTCGCCGGGCTCGTCGCCGACCCGGGCGCCGACCGGGGACCGCGAGGGCTGCTGCACCGGCTCACCCCGGAGCGCCGCCGCACCACCGCCAGCGTGGTCTGCGCGCCCTACGGCGGCGGCAGCGCACTGATCTACAAGCCGCTCGCCGACGCCCTGCCCGAGGACTGGGCGCTGCACTCCATCGCCGTCCCCGGACACGAACTCGGCGAGGAACCGATGGACGTCGACGAGGTCGCCGACCGGTGCGCGCGCGAGATCGTCGAGGGCGTCGAGGGCCGGATCGTGCTGTACGGGCACTGCGGCGTCGGAGTGCGCCTCGCCATCGAGATCGCCCGCCGGGTCGAGGCCGCCGGCCGGGAGATCGACGCCGTCCACCTCGGCGGCATCTTCCCCTTCGCCCGCCCCAGGGGGCGCGGCGCCGCGGTCGGGGAACGGTGGGCCGGACTCCTCGACCGGATGCGCAGCGACCAGGACATGATCAACGGCCTGGCCGCCGCCGGGATGGACACCGACGACCTGGACCCGGAGCAACTGCGGCTGATCGTCCGCAACCGCCGCACCGGCACCAAGGACGTCGAACGGTACTTCACCCGGATGTTCGGCACCGAGGGCGGACGGATCAAGGCCCCGGTGATCGCGGTCTGCGGCGACCGCGACCCGGCCACCGAGTTCTACCAGGAGCGCTACCGCGAGTGGCACCGGATCGCCGACACCACCGCCGTGGTGGTCCTCGACGAGGCCGGCCACTTCTACCTCAAGTACCGGGCCGCCGAACTCGCCGCCGTCGTCACCGGCGTCCACCGCTCGATCGCCGCGGGTCAGGAGGACCGCCACCGCCGGACGGACGGCGCCACCTGGTGGCTGGCCGGGCTCTCCCGGGACGCCGAACGGCCGGCTGCCGAGGGCGCGCGGCCGCCCGTCCGCCCGACCATGCGCCGCTTCCTCACCGTGGCCTCCGGGCAGCAGGTGTCGATGATCGGATCGGCGCTCACCGAGTTCGCCCTCCCGGTCTGGATCTACCTGCGCACCGGCTCCCTCGCCCAGTTCGGGCTACTGGCCGCCTGCGGCCTGGTGCCCGGCATCCTCGCCGCCCCGGTCGCCGGCGCGATCGTCGACCGGGGGGACCGGCGCCGGACCATGCTCCTCGGCGACCTCGCCGCCGGCCTCACCCAGGCCGTCCTGCTCCTGCTGTACGCCACCGGCGGCCTCGAGGTCTGGCACGCCTACGCGCTCGTCGCGGTGCTCTCCGCCGCCCTCTCCTTCCAACGGCTCGCCTGGAACGCGGCCGTGCCGCAGCTCGTCCCCAAGCGCTACCTCGGCCGCGCCAACGGCGTGGTCCAGATGGCCTTCGGCCTCGCCCAGTTCCTCGTCCCGCTGTTCGCCGTGGGCCTGCTCGCCGCGATCGGGCTCGGCGGCATCCTCGCCCTCGACGTGGCCGGCTACGCCGCCGCCGTCGCCGTCACCCTGGCCGTACGGTTCCCGGACGTGATGGGCTCGACCCGGCGGGAGAGCATCCCCGCCGAGATCCGCGAGGGCTTCCGGCGGGCCCTCGGCAGCCGCCACTTCCGCGCGATGCTGCTGTACTTCGCCGTCCTCAACGTCTTCCTCTCCCCGCTGTTCCTGCTGACCACCCCGCTCGTGCTCTCCTTCGCCCCGCTCTCGGCGGCGGGCTGGGTGTCCACGGCGGCCGGCCTCGGCGCCGTGCTCGGCGGGATCACCCTGGTGGCCTGGGGCGGACCGCGCCGACGGAAGCTGCGAGGGGTGCTGCTCGCCACCCTGGCGGTCGCCGGGGCCTGCCTGCTCACCGGGCTGCGCCCGTCGATCTGGACGGTCGCCCTCGGCGCCTTCGGCATGACCTTCGCCCTCGCCCTGCTCAACGGCTCGTACGCGACGATCGTGCAGACCAAGGTGCCGCTGCGCTTCCACGGCCGGGTGATCGCGGTCAACACCATGGTCGCCTGGTCCACCCTTCCGGTCGGTTTCGCCGTCGTCGCCCCCTTCGGCCCCGGACTCCTCCAACCCCTGATGGACCGTGACGGCGCCCTCGCCGCCACCGTCGGCCGGCTCATCGGCACCGGCGACGGCCGCGGCATCGGACTGCTCTACCTGCTGTTCGGCCTCGCCATGGCCGCCCTCGCGCTGGTCTGCCTCGCCGTCCCGGTGCTGCGCCACTTCGACCGGGACGTCCCCGACGCCGAGCCCGACGACCTGGTCGGTCTGCAGACCCTCCAGGAGCGGGCCGCCGGCACCGCCGCACCCGCCGGCACCGCGGGCAGCGCCGGCACCGTGGGAACCGCCGCACCCGCCCTTCCGCACCCCTCCGAGACCGAGGTGACCGTCCGGTGACCACCGCCACCCACCCACTGACCGCCGAACAGCGCCGGCTCTGGTTCCTCCAGCAACTCCACCCGGAGGACGCCGGTTTCAACATGTACCTCAACCGGCGCTGGACCGGGCCGATCGATCCGCGGGCCCTGCGCACCGCCCTCGGCCGGCTGGCCGAGCGCCACGAGATCCTCCGCACCCGCTTCGGGTACGACGGCCCCGAGGCGGCGGAGCCCGTCCAGCTGGTCCAGCCGCCCGCCGAGATCGACCTGGTCACCCTCCGGCTCCCGGAGGGCGCCACCGAGGCGGACTTCACGGACGCCTGCCGCCCCTCCGTCAACGCGCCGTTCGACCTCGCCGCCGCGCCGCCCCTGCGCGCGACCCTGATCAGCGCGGGGGAGCGGGAACACGCGGTCAGCGTCGTCGTCCACCACATCGTCGCCGACGGCTGGTCCTTCCGCACGATGTGGCGAGAACTGCTGGCCCTCTACCGCGAGGCGATCGGCGAGGCCCCCGCCGTCCTGCCGCAACTCCCGCTCCAGTACGGCGACTTCGCCCGCGCCGAACAGGCCAGGACCGGCGGGCAGGCAGGCGAGGAGGCGTTCCGGTTCTGGGCGGACCGGCTCGCCGGCACCGGAGCGCTGCGCCTCCCCTTCGACCGGCCGAGACCGGCGAACCCCACCAGACCCGCCGGCTTCGTCACCGTCGACCTCGGCCCCGAGCTGACCGCCGCCCTCGACCGGCTGGCCCGGCAGGAGCGGTGCACCCCGTTCATGGTGCTGCTCACCGGCTACCAGTGCGTGCTCGCACGCTGGACCGGCTGCCGGGACTTCGTGGTCGGCACCCCGCTGGCGGGCCGCACCGAGGCCGCGCACGAGGCGCTGCTCGGCTACTTCAACCGCACCGCGGTGATCAGGTCGGACCTGACCGGCGACCCCGGCTTCCGCGAGGTGCTGAAGCGGACCAGGTCCGCCGCGCTCGCCGCCCTGAGCCGCCCCGACGCCCCGGCCGAGCGGCTCGCCGCCCACCTCGGCCTGCCCGCGGACACCGGAGCCGGCCCGCTCTACCAGGCCGTCTTCGTCCACCAGAGCCAGAACGACCTCGCGGACGGCTCCGGCGAGCCCGCGCTGCCCGCGGACGTCCGCACGACGAGCATGGACTCCGGCTTCGAGCAGGCCAAGACCGATCTGCTGCTCGACAGCTGGCGCACCGCCGACGGCGGCATCACGCTCTCCTTCTGCCACGACCGCGAGCTCTTCGACCGGGAGACCGTCGAGGCGCTCGGCCGCCGGTGCCGCGAGCTGTACGCGCGGATCGTCGAGGACCCGGAACTCCCGCTGTACGGCGACTGGTTCGTCGGAGCCGAGGAGCGGGCGGCGCTGCTCGCCCTGGGGGCGGGGCCGGCGGCTCCCGCCACCGTGCGCACGGTGCTGGAGCGGTTCGCCGACCAGGTCGCCGCGCGACCGGACGCGCCGGCGCTGGACTGCGACGGCCGGACGCTGTCCTACGCCGAACTCGACCGGCGGTCCACCGAACTGGCGCACCGGCTCGGCCCGGTGGCCGGCCGGGTGGTCGCGGTGTCGATGGCGCCCTCCTTCGAGCTGGTCGTCGCCCTGACGGCGATCTGGAAGGCGGGCGCCGGCTACCTCCCGCTCGACCCGGCCCACCCCGAGGACCGCCGCGCCCTGATGGTCCGCGAGGCCGACGCCGTCCTCACCCTCACCGGCGCGGACTCGCCGAACGCCGACGCGGCCGACCTCGCCCCGCCCGATCCGCGGGGCCTGGCCTACGTCCTCTACACCTCCGGCTCCACCGGCACGCCGAAGGCCGTCGCGGTCGACCACGCGGCGGTGTCCGCCCGGGTCGACTGGATGGCGGGCCCGGACGGCTACGCGCTGGGCCCCGCCGACCGGATCGTCCAGTTCGCCTCCCTCGGCTTCGACACCCACGTGGAGGAGCTCTGGCCGGCGCTCGCGGCCGGGGCGTGCGTCGTGCTGCTGCCCGGTGGCGGCCGGACCCTGCCCGACCTGCTGGCCGGCCCGTCCGGCCGGTCCGTCACCGTGCTCGACCTGCCGACGGCCTACTGGGAGGAGCTCGTCGGCCTCGGCGAGCAGACCCGCTGGCCGCAGGCGCTGCGCCTGGTGGTCATCGGGGGTTCCGAGGCGCGCGCCGACACCGTCGCCCGCTGGCGACGACGGCACGGGGACGCGGTCCGGCTGGTCAACACCTACGGCCCCACCGAGGCCACCGTGATCGTCACCGCGGCCGAGCTGACCGCCGCGGACACCGACCGACGGCCCTCGCTGGGCCGCCCGCTGCCCGGGGTCGGGCTCCGGGTGCTGGACGAGCGCGGCGGGCTGCTGCCCCGGGGCTCCGAGGGCGAGCTGTACATCGGCGGCAGCGGCCTGGCCCGGGGCTACCTGGGCCGACCCGACCTGACCGCGACCGCCTTCGTGCCCGATCCCTTCGCCGACGGCGTGATGTACCGCACCGGGGACCGCGCACGGTGGCGGGCGGACGGCCGGCTGGAGTTCCTGGGGCGCGGCGACGCGCAGCTGAAGCTGCGCGGCTACCGGATCGAGCCCGCGGAGATCGAGTCCGTGCTGACCGCGCACCCGGCCGTCGCGCAGGCCGCCGTGCTGGTCCGCGACGGCCGCAGGCTGCTGGCGTACGCCGTCCCCCGCCCGGGTGCCGAGCCCGACCCGGCCGAGCTGCGCGAGCACCTCGCGCTGCGGCTGCCCTCCTACATGGTCCCGGACACCGTGCTCACCCTGGCCAGGCTGCCGCTGACCGCGAACGGCAAACCCGACCTCGCGGCGCTGCCCGACCCCGGGCCGGGCGGCGGGCCGGGCCACGTCGCGCCGCGCAGCGACGCCGAGCACCTGGTCACCGAGCTGTGGCAGGAGGTCCTCGGCGTGCCCCGGGTCGGGGTGTTCGACGACTTCCTCGCGTTGGGCGGGGACTCCCTCCTGGTCACCCGGGTCGCCGCGCGGATCCGGGCCGGCCTCGGTCTCGACATCCCCATCCGCGACGTGTTCGAGAGCAGTACGCCGGCCGCCCTCGCGGCGCGGATCGAGGCGCTGCTGATCGCCGAGATCGACGCGCTCACCGAGGAGGAGGCGGCGGGGCGGCTCTCCGGCTGAGCGGTCGTGGTCCGGCTCCGGCGTATCCGCGCGGCGGACCGGGCGGAAGGCGATGCGTGGGAGGCGATGCGGGGGTGTGGCCGGTGACGGCCGCACCCCCGCTGTCGTTCTGTCAGAGCCCGGCTGCCCCGGTCAGCGCGGCGGCGAGGTCCTCGGCCAGCGCGGCCACCGTCCCGGCCTCGAAGGCGTGCTCGTTGTACCGCAGCCAGCACCGCAGCCCGCCGTCCGGCAGCTCGGTGACCGCGAGCTCCGGGACGTGCCGGTCGCCGCCCGGCAGCGGGTACGGCACGGTGGCGTTGCGCGGCAGCTCCCATGCGGCGCAGGCCACCCCCGGCAGCTGGGCCGGCGCGCTCCAGCTCTCGTACCGCAGCCAGGCCGCGAACGGCGCCAGCGGGCTGAACTCCGCGAACGGGTACAGCTGGTGGTCGAGCGCGGCGGTGGCGGCGGACCGGACCCGGTCCAGCAGTTCGGCGAACCCGGGCGAACCCGACACGTCCACCCGCACCAGCAGCGACTGCACGAAACAGCCGACCGCCCGCTCCGCCTCCGGGCGGGTCCGGCCCGGCACCGGCGTCATGAGGACGAAGTCCGGCTGTCCGCTGCGGGCGGCCAGCAGACCGCTCCAGACCGCCGCCACCGCGAGGAACGGGGTGGCCCCCAGCTCCGCCGCCCTGGCCCGCAGCGCGCCCGCCGCCTCCGGGGGCACCGTGAAGGCGTGGGCGGCGCTCAGCACCACCTCGGTGTGCCGGCGCCCCGGGAAGGGGTCGATCGCCTCGGGCGCGTCCGCGAGCGCCGCCGCGAAGTGCGTCCGGGAGGCCGGCCAGTGGGCGTTCGACCACTCCACCAGTTCGCGGTACTCCGGGCCGGGCCGGGGCGCCGGGGCCTGCCGGCCGTGGCGCAGCGCCGAGTACGCCACCCCGAGGTCGCGCAGGAGCAGGCCCAGCGACCAGCCGTCGCTGACCAGGTGGTGGACGGCCAGCAGGACGACGTGGTTCGCCGGCCCCCGGCTCACCACGGCCAGCCTGGTCATCGGCCCCGTCGCGACGTCCGTCAACCGGTCGCGCACGGCGACCAGTTGCGCCGACACCTCGTCGTCGCTCGCACCGGGCGCGTCCACCAGCACCACGTCCGCGTGCGGTGCGTCGTCCAGGACGGCCCGCAGCACCCCGGGTTCGGTACCGGGCGCCGGGACGAACCTGGTCCGCAGCGCGGGGTGGCGACGGATCGCCTCGTGCAGGGCGTCGGTCAGGACGTCCGTCCGCAGGCCCTCCGTCACCCGGAACATCACCGCCACCGAGCCCACGTTGCGGCCCGGGACCTCGGCCATCCAGCGCAGGAAGTTCTCCTGCTGGGAGGTGAGCGGCAGGTCGTGCGGCTGGGCGCGCAGCTCGCGGAGGAAGTCCGAGCCGTCCTCGCGGTCCGACTCCTCGGCCCCGGACTTCTCCGCCGGCCCGGTCGGAGCGGCTTCCGCCCGCTCCAGCCAGGCCGCCTGGGCGCGCAGCGAGGGGCGCTCGAAGACGAGCGCGGTACGGGCCGCCACGCCGAACTCGGCGGAGATCGCGGCGGCCAGCTGGACGGCGCGGAACGAGTCCCCGCCGAGGGCGAAGAACTCGTCCTCCACCGCCCGGACCGGCCGTCCCAGCACGGCCCGCCACAGCGCGGCGAGCGCGAGCTCCCGCTCCGTCTCCGGGGCCCTTCCGCTCACCGGGGCGGGTTCCTCGAACGCGGTCCGCAGCCGGTGCTTGAGCACCTTGCCGCTCGGATTGCGCGGCAGGGAGTCCACCACCAGGATGCGTACGGGCAGTTCGGGCCTGGCGAGCCGCTCGCTCAGGAAGAGCCGCAGCCCGTCGAGATCGATTCCGCCCGGCCGCGGGATCACCGCGGCGACCGGCACCTGGCCCATCACCGGATGGGGCAGGCCGAGCGCGGCCGCGTCGGCGACCTGCGGGTGCTCGTGCAGCACGGCCTCGATCCGCAGCGTCGAGACCTTCAGAGCACCGGACTTGACGATGTCGCTCTCCCGGTCGACCAGGTGGAGGAAGCCGTCCCCGTCCAGTCGGCCGAGATCGCCCATGCGCACCCAGCCGTCGCGGAAGACGGTGTCGGAGGCGGCTGGGGCCTCGGCTGCGCTTCCGGTCCCGGTCCCTGCTCCGGTCCCGGTCCCGGTCTCGGTCTCGGCTCCGGCGTATCCGCGCGGCGGGCCGGGCTGGCGCAGCCAGATCTCGCCGGTCCCGCCGGGCGGCACCGGCTCCCCGGCCTCGTCCAGGATCCGCAGTTCGGCCGGGTCGGTCGGGCGGCCCACCGAGCCCGGTCGGCCGGGGTCCACCACCGCGGATATCTGGGCGGGGGAGGCCTCGGCCGAGGTGTAGGTGTTGACGACCGTCGCCTTCGGCAGCGCGGCGCTCAGCCCGGCGGCGACGGCCGGCGGGAGGGCGGCGGCGGTGGAACCGACCAGCAGGACGCTGCCGAGGTCCCGGCGGTCGGCGACCCCGGAGTTCAGCAGTTCCACCGCCATCGACGGCACCAGGAAGACCGTGCCGGCGCCGAACTCCTCGACCACCCGACCGAATTCCTCCGCGTCGAAGCGCGGCAGGCAGATCGTCGCGGGCTGCGCGGTCAGCGCGTTCACCAGGACCGCCTGGGCGGCGTTGGTGCCGATCGGGAAGGCGTGCACCGCGTGCCGCGAGTGCGCGTACGGGCGGGGGCGGGGGTCGAGGACCAGGCCGGCGGTCAGGCTCGCGTGGGCGGCCCGGACGCCCTTCGGGGTGCCGGTCGTACCGGAGGTGCCGATGATCTGGGCCAGGTCCCCGGGGGCGACCCGGTGCGGCGGCTCGTTCCCGTCCGGGGAGTCGAGGTCGTCCCGGCCGCCGAGGTCGTCGAGGCCGAGGGTGGGCAGCGCGGTGCGCGGGCCGTTCCCGGCGAGCGCCCAGCGCGCCCCGGCGGCCTCGATCAGCCGCTCCACATCGGCCGGGGCCAGGTCCTCGCGGATCACCAGCCCGGCCGCGCCCGCGTAGTGGGCGGCCAGGAACGCCACGGCGTACTCGTCCCACTCCCGGTTGGTGAACAGCAGCGCCACCGTGTCCCCGGGCCGCACGCCCGCCCGGGCCAGCCCGTGCGCGGCCCGCACCGCCCGCTCGCGCCACCGGCGGTAGGTGAGGCTCCCGCCGCCGGGCACGAGCAGCGCGGTGCGGTCGGGATGGAGCGCCGCCCGGTGGTCCAGGAGCGCCGGAAGCGTGAGCGGAACGGAGGCGGGCTGGGCGCTGATGACGACTCCCGGGAGGCTTTCGGAGCGCGGCGGACCGATGCCGGAGGAAGATCGGCCGCTGATTGGTCCAGACCGTATCGGAACGGTGAAGGCGGGCGCCAGATCCGTTCACATGTCGTCATGACCCTTGGCGCGCGGGCCCGGAGACGTCGGCCCGGAGACGTCGGCCCGCCGGGGCCCGGGGTCAGGGGATCTCCGGCCAGCCCGCCGTCAGTCGCCCGCGCTCCTGCCACTGCCGTACCCCCGGCCCGTCCGGGTCGCGTCGGCGGCAGAACTCCTCCAGCCGGGCGCACTGGGCGAGCATGGCGGCCCGGCGCCGCGGCCAGGGCGGCACCGGCTGCCCGTAGGCGTCGAAGAGGTGGTGCAGGGCACCGACCTGATCCGGGTGGTGCGCGCGGACGATCCACTCGCACCAGGCCAGGTCCTCCACGGGCTCTCCCGGACGGGCGAACTCCCAGTCCAGCAGGCCGGTGACGGCGAAGGTGGCGGGGTCCAGCAGCAGGTTGTTGGGCCCGAAGTCCCCGTGCACCAGCACCGACCCCGGGCGCGCCGGAACCTCGCCGGTCACCGCGGGGTCGACGGCCTGGAGCCGCCGCAGCACCCGCCCGCAGGCGGCCAGGACCCGCGCGCCGTGCCCGGCGTCCAGCAGGTCCTGCGCGGGCACCCCGGGCAGGTGGCCGAGCGTGATGGCGCCCGGCTCGGCCGCGAGCACCGGGGGAACCGGCAGCAGTCTGTGCAGCAGGGACAGCAGCCGCTGCTCGCGCCGGCCCCGTTCCTCGGCGTCCGGCCCTTCGTAGCGCTTCACGACCACGGTGCCGTCGCCCGCGGTGCGGTTGGTGTAGCCGTGCGGGAGGGGGCGCAGCCCGGACGGTCCGCCGCTCATCTTCGCCACTCCTCGGCCAGCAGCCCGAGTACGACCTGGTCCACGAACTCCCCGTTCGCCCAGGCGGCTTGGCGCAGCCGCCCCTCGACGGTGAAGCCGACGCCGGTGGCGGCCCGGAGCATCGGGGCGTTGTCCGCCAGCGTCTCCAGTTGGAGGCGGCGCAGGCCGAGCACCGGGAAGGCGTAGTGGCAGAGCACCCGCAGGACGTCCGGCGCGAGCCCGCGCCCCCGGTGCCCCGGCAGTAGGGCGAGGCCCACGTGGGCGCCGCGGTTGTGGGCGTCGATGCCCCACAGCAGCGCCTCCCCGGCCAGCTCCCCGGAGGCCGTCTCGACCACCGAGAAGCACGCCGCCTCGTCGGACGGCCCGGAGACCGCGTACGGGGAGTCCGCCGATCCCGGAGGAATGGGCCGCCAGGGGCGGGAGTCGGCCCGCGAGCGCGTCGCCACGTCGTCGTACAGCTCGGCCAGGAGCACCGGGAGGTCGGCGTCGTGGCGGGCCCGGAGGGTAATGTGGGTGCCTTGTAACATGTCACATGTTTACCATCGGCGGCCCGGCCGTGACCACAGGTTTTCTCCGGGGCCACGGGGCGTGGGCCGCGGGCTGTCGTCATCCGGTCCCGGACCACCGGGCGCAGATAGATCCTCGGCGAGCCGGTCACCGACGGGCCACCCGGTGGCGCGCGACGGCCTCGGCCGCATCCGGCGGTGGGGTTCACCCGGACGGAACCGTGTGTTGACCGCTGTCGGGGGCGGCCACTCCATTAGAAGGTTTGTATGAGAAACATTCATTATGGAACCGGTGGAATCGCCGCCTCGGCCGCCCTCGCGGCCCTGCTCGTCTGCGCCCCGCAGCAGGCGTTGGCCGCCCCCGGCACCCACACCTTCGAGTACCGGGGCGCGCCCGAGCAGTACGTCGTCCCCGCGGGGATCTGCGAACTCGTGGTCCAGGCCTCCGGCGGTGCGGGCGGCGACGCCGTCTACGGATCGCCCGGCGGGAAGGGCGGCCAGGTGCGGACCACGGTGCAGGTCACGAGCGGTCAGGTCCTGACCGTCGACGTGGGACAGGCGGGCAGCGGAGGCGACCTCTCGGTGCCCGGCAGCACCTCCTACGGCGGCTACGGCGGTGGTGGCCAGGGAGGTTCCTACAGCGCCGACCACCACCCCGGGAACGGTGCCATCGGCGCCGGCGGCGGCGGCGCCACCACCGTGACGACGGGCGGCAGCGCGCTGATCGTCGCGGGTGGCGGCGGCGGAGGCGCCGGCAGCTTCTCCGACAACGGAACCGCGCGCGGCGGCGACGGCGGGCAGGCCGGAACCGACGGAGCCGACACCGGCCAGAGCCCGGCGGGCAAGGGCGGCAAGTCGGGCGGCAGCGGGGGAGCGGGTGGCGCGGGCGGGGTCGCCACGGCCGACTCCGACCACGACGGCGTCGCCGGCGGCAGCGCCACCGGCACCAAGGGCGGCGACGCGGCGATCAATGTCGGTGACCCCCACATGGGCACGGGCGGCGGAGGCGGCGGAGGGGCCCACGGGGGCGGCGCCGGCGGCTCGTCCACCGCGGGCACGCTCGACGGCGGCGGGGGAGGCGGAGGCTCCAGCCTCGGACCGGCCTCCGCGACCTTCACCACCGGAGCGCGCAGCGGCAACGGGGAGGTCGTGATCCAGGAGGTGGCCTGCGCGACGCCGTCCCCGTCCCCGTCCCCGTCCTCCACCGCGACCTCGTCCCCCACCTCCTCGCCGTCCCCGACCTCCTCGCCCACCCACTCGCCGTCCCCGACGACCTCGCCCACCCACTCGCCGTCCCCGACCTCCTCGCCCACCCACTCGCCGTCGGCGACCGCCGGCCCGAGCCACACGGCGACCGCCGGGCCGTCCCCCACGGGCGGGCCGAGTCACCACCGCCCGCCCGAGCAGGGCCCCGGTCACGGAGGGGGCCAGTTGCCCGAGACCGGGAGCAGTACTCCCGCCCTCGTGATCAGCGCCCTGCTCTGCGTGGGCGCCGGTGCCGCCGTGTTCGGCCTCGCCCGTCGCAACGGCCGCCGGCGCTCCTGACGGTGCGTCCTGCGGATCCCCGCCCGCGGCACGGGAAGTCGGCCGGCCCGACCTCCCGTGCCGTTGCCGTGCCGCGCGGCGTTCAGCCCCGCCTCGGCCCGCGGGTCCGACGGCCGCCCGTGGAGCCGGGCTCAGCGGCGCCGGTCGGCGTCGGGGTGCCCGGCCGGGGGCTCGGGTTCGAGGACGAAGACCGGGATCACGCGGTGGGTCTTCTCCTGGTACTCGGCGTACGGCGGATACGCGGCGACGGCGCGCTGCCACCACCGGGCCTTCTCGTCCCCGGTGAGTTCACGGGCCGTCATGGCCCGGCGTTCGGGGCCGTCCTGGAGTTCCACGTGCGGGTCGGCCTTGAGGTTGGAGTACCAGGCCGGGTGTTGCGGGAAGCCGCCCTTCGAGGCCACCGCCGCGTAGCGCCCCTTGTGCTCCACACGCATCAGCGGGATCTTGCGGATCCGGCCGCTCTTCGCGCCGCGCATCGTGACGATGACGACCGGCAGGCCGGTCTCCCAGAGCGTCGTGCCGCGCGTGCCGCCCGAGCTCTCGTACAGCTCGACCTGGTCGCGCACCCACTGCGCCGGACTCGGCTCGTACTCGCCCTCAAGAGGCATCGCGTTCACCTCGTTGTCGTGTGCGGATCATGCCGGGACGGTCCCCCGCGGGCCTCGCGCGACGGGGCGACCGCCGGTCCGGCTCCGCCGACAGCCTCCAGTGTGACGGCAGGGTTCCGGTGCCGCACCCGGCTCTGCGAATCCGCGGTTCGGGGAAGCCTCCGGTGGTCCCCGGTGGGCGGCGCACCGCCCACCGGGGACCACCGGGGTGTCATGCGAGCGGGACCTCCAACTGCTGGGCCAAGTCCGCGAGCAGGGCGTCCAGCCAGCCGCGGATCGTGCCCGGGTCGAAGAGGTCGGCGTCGTACTCGATCTGTCCCGCGTAGCCGTCGGCGTCCGGGGTGAGGGCGATCGCGCAGTCTGCGCGGGCGGAGGGGCCGGGGATGTCCTCGATCTCGGCGGTCAGACCGGGGAGGTCGAGGGCGATCGCCGGGGTGCTCTGGACGGCGACGATGACCTGCGGGAACGAGGCGGGCAGCGAGATGCCGCGTTCCCGCAGGGGTTCGACCAGGTGGCCGAGGGACAGCCGGGAGTGGTCGAGGCCGGAGGCGATCGTCCGGCCGGCCCGGTCGACCTGGTCCCCGAACGTGTCGGTGTCCCGGGCGTGCAGCAGGATCGGCACGCTGTTGGTGATCAGGCCGACCACACCCTCGTCGACCGGCCGGGTGCGGTTGGCGCTGGAGAGCAGGATCAGGGTCTCCGGCCCGCCGCTGAGCTTGCCGAGCAGCCGGTTGAGAGCGGCCAGCAGGACGGCGGCGGGGGTGGTGGAACGCCCGGCGGCGTAGCGTGCGACCGCGTCGGCCACGGCCGCCGGGATCCGGAACCTCTCCGTCTCGCCGCGCCCGGAGCGCTGCTCGGGGCGCGGCCGGTCGGTGGGCAGGTCCACCGAGAGCGAGGCGCCCCGGAAGGCCGCGGCCCAGTGGTCGACGGCCGCCGCGGTGGCGGCCCGGGTGACCACGGTCCGTTCCCAGCAGGCGTGGTCGGTCATCCGGCCGGGCTCCTGCGGCAGGGGGCCGCCCGTCCGGTAGAGCGCGCCCAGGTCGTCCAGCAGGATGGCCAGCGACCAGCCGTCGATCGCGATGTGGTGGACGGTCAGCAGCAGCACCCACTCCTGCTCCGCCGTGCGCAGCAGCAGGGTGCGCAGCAGCGGGGGCTCGGCCAGGTCGAACGGGCGGTGGATCTCGGCGTCGGTGGCCGCGGCGATCGCCGCGGCGCGGTCGGCGGGGGAGAGCCCGCGCAGGTCGTCGACCGGGAGGTCCGTCGCGGTGTTCGGCAGCACCTGCTGGAGCACCCCGAGTTCGGTGTCCAGGAAGCGGGTCCGCAGGCTCTCGTGGCGTTCGGTCAGCGCCGTCAGGGCGCCGGCCAGCCGCTCGGGCTCCAGCGGTCCGCGCAGGGTGATCCGCTGGACGATGTTCCACACCGCCGGGTCGGCCGACCGGCCGTGGGTGGTGTGCATCCGCCGCTGCGCCAGCCCGGCCGGCGCGGCGGCCAGGGCGGCCCCGGCGCCGGTCAGGGTGGTCAGCAGCCGGTCGCGGTGGGCCCGGACCAGGCCGGTGACCTCCTCGTCCATCGCCCCCGTGGGGGCCAGGTAGCCGAGCCGCTCGCCGGTGGTGCGCAGCACGATCTCGCGGTCGTCGAGCAGTCGGAGGAGCCGCTGCCAGCCCTGCTCGGCGGCGTCCGTGTCCGTTGCCGTGCTCACAGGGTGCCCTCCTCGAAGGCCGGGGCCTGCTCGACGGCCGGCTGGTGGGCGGCCATCGCGCGGATGGTCGGGCGGCGGAAGAAGTCCAGCACGCCGATCCGCAGACCGGTCGCCTCGTGGACCCGGTTCAGCAGCCGGGTGGCGGCCAGCGAGTGCCCGCCCAGGTCGAAGAAGGAGGTCTCCACCCCGGCGGGGCGGCCGAGCTCCTCCTCCCAGAGCCGCTGGACGGTGCGCTCCAGCTCGGTGGTCGGCGCGGCCTGCGGCTGGTCCGCGCCGAGCGGGCGCGGCTCCGGCAGGGCGGCGGTGTCCAGCTTGCCGTGCGCGTTGAACGGCAGGGCGTCGACGGTGGCCCAGAGCCCGGGCACCATGTAGTCGGGCAGCAGGTCGGCGAGTCGGTCGGCGACCGCGGGCAGGTCGGCGGCCGCGCATCCGACGTACCCGGCGAGCACCGTGCCCGTCGTGGTGCGGCGCGCCGTCACGGCGGCGGCTTGCACGCCGGGAAGGCCGCGCAGCACGGTCTCGATCTCGCCGGGCTCGACCCGGTAGCCGCGCACCTTGACCTGGCGGTCGGCCCGGCCGAGGTACTCTAGCCGGCCGTCGGGCCGCCAGCGGCCGAGGTCGCCGGTGCGGTAGCCCGGGCCGTCGGGGGTGTCGGTGAAGACGGCGGCGCTCTCCTCGTCGCGGCCGATGTAGCCGATGCCGACCTGGACGCCGAGGGCGTGGATCTCACCGACCGCTCCGGCCGGCACCCGGCGCCCGGCGGGGTCGCGCAGCACGATCCGGCTGCCCGGGGTCGGGCGGCCGATCGGTGCGTACTCCGGGCCGTCCGGGTCGATCTCGCCGGCCGTCAGCGCGTGGGTCTCGGTCGGGCCGTAGTGGTTGATCAGCCGGCAGCCGGGGTTGCGGCGCAGGAAGGCCCGCAGCCCGGGGGTGAGCAGCACCTGCTCGCCGCCCGAGACCAGCTCCCGCAGGTGGGGCACCGGCTCCTCGCCGAGCGCGTCGGCCAGGGCGGCCAGCGGGGTGTACGGCAGGTGGAGCCGCTCGGCCCGGGTGGCCCGGACGACGGCGGCCAGCGCCGTCACGTCGTAGCGGGTCTCCTCCTCGATCAGCAGCAGGGTGCCGCCGCCGGCCAGCGTGGTGAGGATCTCCTGGACGCTGACGTCGAAGCCGCAGGAGGCGTACTGGAGCGTGCGGGCCGCGGGGTGGTCGGCGACGTTCCAGGCCACGAAGTGGGCGAGGGCGAGGGAGTGCATCAGCACGCCCTTGGGGCGGCCGGTGGAGCCGGAGGTGTAGAGCAGGTACGCGGGCGCCTGCTGCGAGGGGGCGGGCAGCGGGGGCAGTTCGGCGGGCGCGGCGTCGCCGGGCCCGGCGTCGGCCGGGGCGGTGCCGGTGAGCACCGTCGGTACGGTCAGGCCGAGTTCGGCCGGGGCCTCGTCGGAGGTGGTGAGCAGGACGACCGGCGCGCTGTCCTCGACGATCAGCCGGCAGCGCTCGGGGCCCTGCAGCACGTCGATCGGGACGTGGACGGCGCCGAGGCGCAGGATGGCCAGCAGCGCGGCCACCAGGTCCACCGAGCGGGGGAGCAGGACGCCCACCCGGCTGCCCTCGCGGACGCCGGCCGCCAGCAGCCGGCCGGCCAGGTCCTCCGCCCGGGCCAGCAGCGTCCGGTAATCGGTCTCGGTGCCGTCGGCGGCGACCACCGCGGTCCGCTCGGGCCGTCCGGCCGCGGTCGCGGTGATGGTGGCCAGCGGGTGCTCGGGTTCCCGGGCGGCCGCGGGGCCGCATTCCAGGGCGGTGTCGGCCTCGGCGGCGGACACGGCGGTGAGCTCGACGAGGGGGCGCTGCGGGTCGGCGACGGCCGCGGTGAGCAGCCGTTCGAAGGCACCGAGCAGCCGGTCGACGGTGGCCCGGTCGAACAGGGTCTCGGCGTACTCCACGTGGCAGCGGATGCCGTCGGGCAGGCTGGTCAGGAAGAGCGTGAGGTCGAAGGCAGAACGGTCCGCGACGTGGTCCAGCGGGCGGGCCGTCAGCCCGGGCAGGTCCAGTTCGAAGACCATGTGGTTCTCGAACTCGACCATCACCTGGAACAGCGGGTTGCGGCTGGTGTCGCGCTGCGGGTTCAGCTCCTGCACCAGCACCTCGAAGGGCAGCTGCTGGTGCTCGTAGGCGTCCAGTGCGGTGGAGCGGACCCGGCCCAGCGCCTCGGCGAAGGCGGGTTCGCCGGAGAGGTCCAGGCGCAGCGCCAGGGTGTTGACGAAGAACCCGATCAGGTCCTCCGTCCCGTCGGCGCGGTTGGCCACCGGGGTGCCCAGCACGATCTCGTCCTGGCCGGCGTAGCGCTGCAGGACGCCGGCGAAGCCGGTCAGCAGCACCATGAACAGGGTGGAGCGCTTGGAGCGGGCCAACTCCCGCAGGCCGTCGGAGAGTTCGGCGGGCAGGTGGTGGACGAAGGAGCGGCCTCGGCCGTCCGGCACCGCCGGGCGGGGCCGGTCGGTGGGCAGGGCCAGCACCGGCAGGTCACCGCCGCCGAACACCTTGCGCCAGTAGGCGAGGCTCTCGTCGTACTCGCCGGCGGCCACCCGGGCCCGCTCCCGGGCGGCCTCGCCGGCCGGGCTGGTGGTGAGCAGCGGGAGCCGGGCGGCCCGGTCCTCCTGGGCGGCCAGGTAGAGCTCGCCGAGCTCGCGGGTGATCACCACGGTGGACAGGGTGTCGATCACGATGTGGTGCATCGAGAGGACCAGGACGTGCCGGTCGGCGGCCTGCTCCAGCAGCAGGGCCCGGAACAGCGGGCCCTCGGCGAGGTCGAAGCGGTGCTCGCCCTCGGCGGCGACCAGGTCGGCCACCGCGTCGCGGCTGCTCGGGTCCGCCGTGATCCGCCGCAGCACCGGGCCGGCGGGCGGCGCCAGCACCTGCTGGAACGGTTCGCCGTCCTGCTCCCGGAAGACGGTGCGCAGTGCGACGTGGCGTTCGATCAGCCGGCGCAGCGCGGAGTCCAGGGCCTGCGGGTCGAGCGGGCCGTCCAGGGCGATCGCCTTGACCTCGTTGTACTGCCCGCCGTCGGGCAGCATCCGGTGCAGGAACCACATCCGCTGCTGGGCGTAGGACAGCGGCGCGCCGCGCAGGGTGTCCCGGCGCAGGACGTCGAGCTGCGGCAGGCCGGCCGCCACCAGCTCGGGGGAGAGCCCGAAGTCCACGAAGGCGGCGATCTCGTCCGCGCCGGCCGCCCGCAGCTCGGACAGCACCCCCTGGACGCTCTCCGGGGTGCCGATCAGTGCGCGGGAGGCGCAGTACCGCTCGTACGCGCGCTCCAGCACGAACTCCAGGTCGTCCTCGCGGGCGTTCTTGTAGTCCAGGGTCAGACCCAGGCTGTTGGCCATCTGCCCGAACAGTGAGAGCGAGGAGCGCAGGTAGTTGCAGAACGGCCGGTAGGCCTGCTCGCGCGCGGTGGCCAGGTCGGTGCCCAGGTAGGTGTGGACCAGCACGACCACCCGGCCGGCCTCCGGGTCGAGCCCGTGCTCGGCCCGGGTGCGCCGGTAGACCGCGATGTTCTCGGCCAGCTGGGCGATGTCCTGGGTCATCAGGTTGGTGATGACGCCGAGGTCGTTGCGGGCGGCCTCGCGGAAGCTGTCCGGGTTGCCGACGATCGCGGTGAACATCGGCGGCATCTCCTGCAGGGGGCGCGGGTGCAGGGTCACCTCGATCGGCTCACCGTTGCCGTTGCGCCCCTGGTACGGCTCGCCGCGCCACAGCGCCCGGACGGTGTCGATCTGCCGGTGCATCAGCTCCTTGTGGCTGCCGTAGCGCTCGGGGAAGAACAGGAAGTCGTTCGGGTGCCAGCCGCTGGCGCAGCCCAGGCCGACCCGGCCGCCGGACAGGTTGTCGACCACCGACCACTCCTCGGCCACCCGCACCGGGTGGTGCAGCGGCAGCACGGCGCAGCCCGCGTTCAGCCGGATCCGGCTGGTCTCCCGGGCCAGGGCGGCGGCCAGCACCGAGGGGTTGGGGAAGATGCCGCCGAAGGAGTGGAAGTGGCGCTCGGGCAGCCAGACGGAGTGGAAGTCGTGCCGGTCGGCGAAGCGGGCGCTCTCCAGGACGATGCGGTACTTCTCGTCGTCGGGGGAGTCCTGCGGGTAGTCGCCGAAGAAGTAGAGGCTGAAGTCCACCGGCCGCTGGGGGTCGCTGACCGGCTGGTACGCGATCGCCTCGGCGGGCGCGCGGCCCACGGCCTCGGCGGGCACCGGCAGTTCGGCGGTCGGCCGCGGGGCGGGCAGGCGGACGCCGGGCGAGGCCGGGAAGAAGCCGCCGCGCCGCAGGTCGCGCAGCGACTCGCGGACCGCGTCGATCACGAACTCCAGGTCGCCGTCGGTGTGGGCGGTGGAGAGGAAGAAGTTGCGCCACTCCCACACGTAGACCCCGCGGGTCAGCAGGTGCGGGAAGAGCAGCTCCATGTCGGCCCGGGGCTCGAAGCGGAAGAGCGAGCCGAAGTGGGCCAGCCGCAGCGGGAACTCCTCCTCCTCGAAGAAGCCGTTCAGCGTGGCCGCCAGCTCGTCGGTGCGGGCGTTCAGCCGCTCCTGGAGGCCGGGGCCGGCCGCCTTGAGGTGGCGCAGCACCGCGCCCGCGGCGGTCATCGCCAGCGGGTGCTGGATGTAGGTGCCGCCGAAGAAGGTGGTGTCCTTGGGCGGGTAGCTGTCGTCCCCGTAGTCCCAGTGGCCGCCGTCGATCCCGTCCATGATGTCGGCCCGCCCGGCGATCGCGCCGATCGGGTAGCCGCCGCCGAGGACCTTGCCGTAGGTGGACATGTCCGGGGTGACGCCCCAGAAGCCCTCGGCGCCGCGCAGGTGGGGCCGGAAGCCGGTGAGCATCTGGTCGAAGACCAGCACGATGCCGAGCCGGGTGGTGAGTTCGCGCAGCGAGCGGACGAAGTCGACGGGCTGGCGGCCCGGGTGGCGGCTCTGCACCGGCTCGACCAGGACGGCGGCGATGCGGTCGCCGTGCTCCTCGATGACCTTGAGGCTCTCCGGGTCGCCGTAGCGCAGCACCAGCAGGTCCGCGACCGCGCTGCCCGGGATGCCGATGGACACCGGGACGGTCTCCCGGTCGGCGCCGTGGCCCAGCGTCCGGCCCAGGGTCTGGTCGGAGTGGCCGTGGTAGGAGCCCTCGAACATGACGATCTTGTCCCGGCCGGTGTGGGCGCGGGCCAGCCGGATCGCCCCGGCGTTCGCCTCGGTGCCGGAGTTGGCGAAGGCGACCCGCTCGGTGCCGGTCAGCTCGGCCAGCAGCTCGGCGGCCTCGCCGGTCTCCGGGCCGCGCGGGCCCAGCCGCAGGCCCGAGGACAGGTGCTCGCGGACGGCCTCGGAGACGAACTCCGGGTCGTGGCCGAAGAGCAGGACGCCGAAGCCCATGGTGATGTCGACGTACGGGTTGCCGTCGACGTCCTCCAGGCGGGAGCCCCGGGCCCGGCGGGCGGCGAGCGGGTAGAGCATCTCCTTGGTCCCGGAGCGGAAGCCGACCACGGCGCGGCTGTCCGCCAGGGTGCGGCGGTGGCGGCGGGTGATCGCCTTGGAGGCGGTGGTGCGGGCGGTGAAGCGGGCGACCAGCTCGTCCACGTGGGCGCGCTGCTGGTCGGTCAGGCCGCCGGAGGCCATGCCGGACTCGCGGGAGACCGTCACCCGGGGGCCGTGCACCTGCGGGGCGGCCGGGGCCTGCGCCGCGGCGGGCGCCTCGACGGCCGCTGCGGCTGCGGGTGCGGCCGGGGCGGGGACGGAGGCGACGGCGGGCGCCGGGACCGGGGCGGCCGCGGGTACGGCCGCCGGCGGCAGGGCCGCGGGCACGGGTGCCGGGGGCAGGGCGGGCGCGCCGCCGGCCAGCAGGCCGAGCTGGTCGCGCATCAGGTCGGAGAACTGGCCGAGGAGCGCGAGCTGGCGCTCGATCAGGCCGGTGCCGTCGGTCACCGGCTGGAGCGCGGCGGGGACCGCCCGCGGGGCAGGGGGTGCGACGGGCACGGGCTGGGGGACCGGCGCTGCTTCCCGGACGGTCGGAGCGGCCGGGGCGGCGAGGGCAGCGGAGGCGGCCGGGACGGGAACGGGCGTCGGAGCCGCGGCCGTCACCGGCGCGGGCGCGGGTACGGCGGCGGGCTCGGGCTCCGCCACGGGCTCCGGCTCGGCGGCCGGCAGCAGCGTGGCCAGCACCGCCGGCTCCAGCCGGGAGGCGATCAGCCCGGCCAGCCGGGCCGGGGTGTCCGCCGCCTCGAAGAGCTCGCGCATCGACACCCGCACCCGGAACGCGCGCTCCAGGTCGCGGATCATGTTGATCATCGAGAGCGAGTCGGCGCCCAGGTCGAAGAACGGTTCGTCCGTCCCGACCGAGGCCTCGTCGTAGCCGAGCTGGCGGGCCGTCTGCTCGACGACCTGCCGCAGCACGGCCTGCTCGGCGAGCTCCTCGGGGCTCGGCGCGGGCGCGGAGGAAGGTGCGGAGGAAAGCGCGGAGGTAGCTGCGGCGTCCGGCGTCGCGTCCGGCGCGCTCTGCTGGGGTGGGTCCTGGTGCATGGCGGGGTCCTCGGTGGTGGGCCTGGCAGGGGCGGTGAACCAGTGGCGGCGGCGTTGGAAGACGGTGGTGGGCAGCGGGACGCGGCGGGCCGGTCCGTCCGGCCACTCCCGTGCGGCGGCGAAGCGGGCCCAGTCGAGCGGGACGCCGTGCGACCACAGCGCGGCCGCGGCGGTGTCGAACTGCTGCTCCGGCGAGGCGCCGCGCCGGCCGCCGGCGACGAAGTGGCGCTGCGGCAGCTCCCGGCGGCCCATGCCGGTCAGCGTCGGGTGCGGGCCGATCTCCAGGAAGAGCTCGTGGTCCTGCCCGTCCAGGACGGCGAGGACCTGGTCGAACCGGGCGGTCTCCCGGGTCTGACGGAGGAAGTACTCGGGCGTCGGGACGGTCCCGGGCGCCAGCACCTCGCCGCCGAGGTTGCTGATCAGCGGGACGGTCAGCGGCCGCAGCCGCAGCCGGGCCAGCTGGTCGCGGAAGGGGTCGAGCATCGGGTCGAGCAGGCGGGAGTGGAACGCCCGGTCGGTGGCCAGGCGTTCGGGGGTCAACCCGTCGGTGGCCAGCACGGCCTCGGCGGCGGCGATCTCGCGCGGCGGGCCGGCCAGCACGCACTGACCCCTGCCGTTGACCACGGCCAGGTCCACTCCGGGCAGCCAGTCGCCGAGCCCGTCCAGCCGGTCCGGGCCGGCCGGGACCACCGTCATGGCGCCCGGTTCGGTCAGCCGGTGCATCAGCCGCCCGCGCAGCGCGGTCAGGAACATCCCGTCGGCCAGGTCGAGCGCGCCGGCCGCGTGGAAGGCCGCGTACTCCCCGGCGCTGTGCCCGGCGACCGCGGCGGGACGCACCCCGAGCTCCTGCCAGAGCCGCAGGTAGGCCGCCTGGAGGGCGAACAGCGCGGGCTGCGCCGCTTCGGTGGTCCAGGTGTCCTCGGTGCCCTGCGGGGCGGGGTCGAGCAGCAGCGGCAGCAGCGGCTCGTCCCAGTTCTCGCGGTGCAGCCGGTCGCACTCGTCCAGGACGGCGCGGAAGACCGGGAAGGCCCGGTACAGCTCGGCGGCCATGCCCCGGTACTGGGCACCCTGGCCGGTGAAGAGCAGCACCGGCCGGACCTCGCCGCGCCCGGTCTCGCGGTGGGCCGCGGCCGCGGTGGGCCGGCCCGCCAGGAAGGCGTCCAGGCCCTTGCGCAGGGCGGCCGGGTCGGGGCCGGTGACGGTCAGCCGGTGGCGCAGCGCGCGCCGGCCGGCGCCGAGGGTGAGCGGCAGGTCGCCGGGCGCCAGGGCGGGTTCGGCGTCGAGCCGGTCGCGGAGCAGCTCGGCGAGCTCGCTGAGACCCTGGGCGGTGCGGGCCGACAGCGGCAGCACGGTCGGGGCCGGTTGCGGCGCGGGCACCGCGGCGGTGTCCGGGGCCTGTTCCAGCACCAGGTGGGCGTTGGTGCCGCCGACGCCCAGGGCGCTGACCCCGGCCCGGCGCGGGGTGGGGCCCTGCGGCCAGTCGCGGCGCTCGGCGGCGAGGCGGAAGGGGCTGCCGTCCAGCTCCAGCGCGGGGTTGGGGCTGGTGAAGTTCACCAGCGGCGGGATGGTGCCGTGCCGCAGCACCAGCAGCGCCTTGATCAGGCCCGCCATCCCGGCGCAGGTGTCCAGGTGGCCGATGTTGGGCTTCACCGAGCCGAGCGAGCAGAAGTCGGCGGCCTCGGTCCGGGCGCGGAACGCCTGGGCCAGCGCCCGGAACTCGATCGGGTCGCCGAGCGGGGTGCCGGTGCCGTGGGCCTCGATGTAGCCGATGCTCTCGGCGGGCACGCCCGCCAGGTCCAGCGCCCGGCCGACCACGGCCGCCTGGCCGTCCACGCTGGGCGCGGTGTAGCCGACCTTCCGTCCGCCGTCGTTGTTGACGGCCGAGCCGAGGATCACCCCGTGCACGGTGTCGCCGTCGGCCAGCGCCCGGTCGAGGCGCTTGAGCAGGACGGCGGCGACGCCGTTGCCGCCGACCGTGCCGCCCGCGTCGGCGTCGAAGGCCCGGCAGGCGCCGTCGGGGGAGAGGATCGACCCCTCCTCGTAGCGGTAGCCGGCGGCCTGCGGGATGTGCAGGGCGGCGGCCCCGGCGAGGGCCAGCTCGCAGTCGCCCGCCAGCAGGGACTGGACGGCCAGGTGCACCGCGACCAGCGAGGTGGAGCAGGCCGTCTGCACACCGATCGCCGGACCGGTGAGGCCCAGCCGGTAGGCGACCCGGGTGGCGGCGAAGTCCGCCTGGTTGCCGATCGCGGTCTGCAGGGCGGCCACCGGTTCGGCCGGGTCGGCGGTGGCGGCCAGGGTGTGCTGGTAGTAGTTGCGCAGCGCGTACAGGGTCATCCCGGTGCCGGCGAAGACCCCGACCCGGCGTTCCGGGTCCGGTGCGTCGTAGCCGCCGTCCTCCAGGGCCTGGCGGCAGATCTCCAGCAGCAGGCGCTGCTGGGGGTCCATCAGCGCGGCCTCGGCGCCGCTGATGCCGAACGCCTCGGCGTCGAAGTGGTCGACGTCGGTGAGCGCGCCGGTGACCGGGACGAAGTCGGGGTGGCGGTACTCCTCCGGGCGCAGTCCGGCCGCCGCCAGCTCCTCCTCGGTGAAGCGGGTGGTGCTCCGGACGCCCTCGACGATGTTCCGCCAGTACTGCTCGGGGGTGTCGGCGCCCGGCAGGCGCAGCGCCAGGCCGACGATCGCCACCCGGCGGTCGTCACCCGGCCCGGCGACCCCGGCGACGGGGGAGCCGGCAGTGGCGGCGGGCGTGGCCGGCCCGGCGGCCAGGTGCTCGATCAGGGCGTCCACGGTGGGGTGGCGGAACAGCTCGGTGGGCGCCGGCGGTGTCGGCAGTGCGGCGCTGAGCGCCCCGTGCACCCGCATCAACTGGAGTGAGCCGATGCCGAGTTCGGCCAACGGGCGGCCCGGGTCCAGCGGGGTGTCGAGGACGGACTCGAAGGCGTCCAGGACGAGCCGGCGCAGCCCCGAGGGCGCGGCGGATCCGGTGCCCGGGGCGGCCGGTACGGCGGGTCGGTCTCCCGGCGTCGAAGCGGTCGACGTGGTCGACGCGGTCGACGTGGAGGGAGTGGACGGTGCGGGCGCGGCGGCGGTCACCGGGCGGGGCGCGGTGGCCAGCAGCCGGCGCCGGGCGGCGGGGGAGCTCGGGTCCGGGCCGGCGTACCGGTGGCCCGGGGCGCCGGCCAGCAGCAGCGCGGCCAGCCGGCGGCCGTGCGCGGCGCTCAGTACGGCGATGCCCCGTCCGGCGGCGGCCTGCTCGTTCTCCGTGTCGCGGTTCATGCCGATCCCGCTCCACAGGCCCCAGGAGATCGTCCAGGCCGGGGCACCGGTCTCCCGGCGGAGCCGTTCGACGGTGCTCTCCAGGTAGCGGTTGGCGGCGGCGTACCCGGTGGAGCCGACCGCCTCCTGGAGGCCGATCATCGAGGAGAAGGCGACGAACTGGGCGCCGGGGCGCTGCTTGACCAGCTCGATGAGGTGGTCGGTGCCCTCGGCCTTGGTCCGGACGGCCTCGCGCCAGCCCTCGGTGTCGGTGTCGGCGAGGAGCGCGAGCCGGTAGCCGCCGGCCAGGTGGAGCACGCCGTCCAGCGGCGCCTGCCACTGCCGCTCGGCCTCGGCGACGGCCTCGGCCAGTTGCTGACGGTCCGTCACATCGGCTTGGAGGTAGCTGACCTGACCGCCCTGGGCGGCCAGTCGACGCAGCGCGGCCCGGCGTTCGGCCGCCTCGGCGGTCGGGGCGTCCAGGTCGCTCCGGCCGACGATCAGCAGCCGGGAGCCGTACTCGCGCAGCAGCCCGGGCAGCAGCTCGGCGGCGATCCCGCCGAGGCCGCCGGTGACGAGGTAGTGGGCGCCAGGGGTGAGCAGCGAGCAGCCCGCCCCGGCCGGTCCGGGGGCGGTCTCGGCCGCTTGCAGCCGGGGGACCCAGGGGCGGCCGGCGCGCCAGGCGGACTCGGGCTCGGGCCTGGGGTCGGTGAGCAGGGCGATCAGGGCGGCGGCCTGTTCCGCGGCCGGCGCGTCGCCGGGCAGGTCAAGGTGCCGGGCGGCGGGCACCAGCTGCTCGGCCCGCGCCCCGGCGGTCAGGGCCGCGGTCAACGCTGCCCTCGGCCGGGGGAGTTCACCGGGGAGGACGGCGTGCAGCCCGGCGCTGACCGAGACCAGCTCGCGGACCGGGGCCCGCGCCGGGAGCGCCCGGAGCAGGGCGAGCAGCGCCTCGTCCGGCTGGACGGGTCCGTCGGCCGTCGCGCTCCACAGGTAGACCAGCCGGTCGGCCGTCCGGTCCCCGAGCGCCCGCAGCCACTCCTCGGGGTCGGTGGTCGGCGGCCGGTCCGCCACCAGGGCGTTCGGCAGGGCGGCGGCCAGGGCCTCGGCGAGGGTGCCGGGGCCGGACGGGCCGAGCAGCAGGATCGTTTCGTCAGTCAGTGGAGCGGCGGTGACCTCCGCAGCCGGGCGGGGTTCCCAGCCGAGCTGCCGCACGCAGTCCGGCAGCGTCCGGGCATTGGCCTCGGCCAGGTCCAAGGCCACGATGTGGTCGTCGAGTTCGCCGTCCAGCAGCCGGCGGCGCAGCGCGGTGCGCTGGATCTTGCCGCTGGTGGTGCGGGGGAACTCGGCCGCCGGCACGGGCAGCACCAGGGTGGGCGCGGGCTGCCGGCGGGCCGCCAGCAGCTGCCGCACCTCGGCGGCGACGGGCGGCGCGGGGGCGTCCGGATCGCTCGGGACGTAGGCGATCACCAGCTGCTCGGTGCCGGTGCGCTCGTCCGGCACCCCGAAGGCCGCCACGTGCCCGGAGCGCACCCCCGTCACCGAGGCCACCACGTCCTCCAGCTCGTGGCAGAAGTAGTGCACCCCGTTGACGATGATGATCTCCTTGCGACGGCCGGTGAGCACCACCTCGCCGTCGGCCAGGAAGGCGAGGTCCCCGGTGTCGAACCAGTCGTCGCCGACGAAGGCCTCCTGGTTGGCGGGCGGGTTGTTCAGGTACCCCGGCGTCACCCGGCCGGAGTGGACCTGGAGCCGGCCCACCCAGTGCTCGGGCAGCACCCGTCCGTCGTCGTCGGTCACCCGCATCCGGGTGCCGGGTGCGGGCCGTCCCATGCTCAGGAAGGCGGTGCCGCGCTCGGCCGAGTCCGCGTCGACGGGCTCCAGCCGGCCGGTCAGCGAGTCGGTGCGCACCAGCCGGCGGGCGCCGTCCTCGTGGTAGCGCTTGTAGGTGATCACCGTGCAGGTCTCGGCCATGCCCCAGCCCAGCAGCAGGTGCTCCGGGCGGATGCCGAACGGGGCGGTGGCGGCCAGGAACTCGTCCAGCACCGCCTCGGTGCACTGCTCCCCGGCGTTGATCAGCGACTTGACCGCGGACAGGTCCCAGTGGCGGGCCGGTCCGGCCGCCCGCACGGCCTCGGCGACCAGCCGGAAGCCGAAGTTGGGGGACCAGGAGTGTGCCGCCCGGTAGCGCTCCAGCGCGTCCAGCCAGACCAGCGGGTCGGCGAGCACGAGTTCGGTGGGCACCTGCACCTGGTCGGTGGCCAGCACCACGTCGCGCAGGTGGAACATCAGCAGCCCGGCGACGTGGTCCAGGGGCAGCCAGTTGACCGTGGTGTCGCCCGGTACGCAGCCCTGGGAGACGGCTCCGGCCACGTACTCCAGGATGCCGCGGTGGGTGATCTGCACCGCCTTGGAGCGCCCGGTGCTGCCGGAGGACAGCTGGAGGATCGCGACGTCGCCGGGGGCGGGGGCGTGCTCGGCGGCCACGGGCAGGCCGCCGTCGGCGGGCCGGTCGACAGCGGGCCGGTCGACGGCGATCACCCGCAGGCCCGGCGCCGGGTACAGCTCCCCGAGCCGCTCCAGGCCGGCCACGGCCGGCCCGCAGGCGAGCACCGGCGGCTCCTCCAGGGTCTGCCAGGCGTGCCAGAGCTTCTCCAGGACGGGGTTGCGCTCGTGGTAGTCCGGCGGGCGGGCCACCGTCACCGGCTGCACCCCGCCCAGCAGGCAGGCCCACAGGGTGGGGAAGTAGAGCTCCGGGTCCGGGACCTGGAGGATCACCCGGTCCCCGGCCCGCACTCCGGCGGCGGCCAGGGTGGCGAGGATCCCGCGGGCCTGGTCCAGCAGCTGACGGTACGTCAGGCTGGTTGCCTCGCCGCCCGCCCGGACCAGGTGCAGCCCCCGGTCGGGGTGCAGGGCGGCGGCGCGCAGCAGTGCCTCGGGCAGTGTCCGGGGAGCGTCGGGCGCGGGGGCGGGCAGCGGAGCGCCGACGGCCTCCGTTCCGGCGCCCGCGGGGGAGGTCGTCGGCTCCGCCGGCGCGGTGCCGGCCGTCGCCGACCCCTCGCCGAACGGGCGCCAGCGGTCGGTGAGTTCACTCAGGTGGCGCAGGGCGGGGCCGGGCGCGGCCGGCGGCCGGGTGAGCGCCGCGGCCAGGGCGGCGGCGTCGGGCTCGCCCTCGGGGGTGCGGACGATGCCGTCCAGGAGGTGCACCTCGGCGCTCGGGTCGGCGTCCAGCAGCGCGGCGGCGGCCCGCCGGCGCAGGGCCTCGGGATCGCCGTCGACGGCGGGCACCAGGTAGGCCAGCAGGCCGGGGCGGCCGTTCTCGTGCTCGACGGGGAGCAGCGCGCAGTCGGCGATCTCGGGGCGCAGCAGCAGTCGGGCTTCCAGGGTGCGCAGCCGGCCGTGGTCGGGACCGGTGGGACTCATGACGTTCGGCACCTTTCGGATCGGTGCCGGGGCGCGGGTGTGGGCCGCCCCGGGGCAGGGAGGGGAGCGGAGAAGGGTGTCGTTTTACGGCTTACGGCTTACGGCTTACGGCTTGAGGCGCGGGGGCGCCGGGTGGTGCGGGTGGTCGTTGTCGCGTTGCGGCGCGGGGCCGCCGGGGCGGTGGGAGGGTCGCCGGGCGGGCCGCTCAGCGGCGACGGGTGCGGGCGACCAGTACCAGGAAGGCGAGCGCCAGCACGATCGGGACGGCGTGCGAGACCCCGACCACGGTCAGCGGGCTGAGCAGGGTGAGCAGCGAGCCGCTCAGCAGCATCCCGGTGCCCATGCCGACGTTCTCGGCGGAGGCGAGGATGCCGAAGGCCTCGCCGCGCCGCTCGTCGGCGAGGGCCTGGATCCGGGTGGTGTAGGAGATCTCGGTGAAGCCGTCGCCGAGGCCGGCGCCGATCGCGACCAGCAGGAAGAGCGGGGTGGGGAGGTCGGTGAAGACCAGGATGAAGCAGGCGGACATCAGGCAGGTGCCCAGGGCGAAGCCGCGCTCGCCGGGCTCGATGCCCCGGCGCAGCATGAACCGGGAGACCAGTTGCTGGGCGCCGAGGTTGCCGATCGCCCAGGTGGCCCAGAAGGTGCCGAGCAGGGCGGCCGGGTTGCCGGGGGAGGACTGGTTGGCGAAGACCGGCAGGCTGATGTTGTGGGCGGCGGAGCCGAAGGCGTCCAGCAGCCGGATCCCCGCCATGGCGCCCACCACCGGAGCGGCCCGCAGGACGATCAGGGCCTGCCACCGGGGGCCGCGCTTCCCGGCCTTCGACGGGGGTTCGTCCGGCTGGGCCGAGGGTTCCTCCGTCGGCTGGGCCGAGGGTTCCTCCGCCGGCGCGGCCCGGGTGGGCAGCGGCAGCCGGATCACCAGTGCCCCGAACAGGAGGAAGCTGGCCGCGTCGATGAGCAGCGCGGCCCGGAACCCGGCCCAGGCCACCACCACGCCGGCGGAGGCGAAGCCGAGCACCATCGCGGTGGAACGGCAGCTGGCCATCAGGCTGTTGGCGCGGGCCCGGCGCCCGGCGCCGACCATCTCGGGGATGCTGGTCCGCAGGGCGACGGCGGCGATCGCGGCGGCGGCGCCGAGGACCAGGGCGAGCGGGTAGAGGACGGGGATGCGCAGCGAGGCCGGGACGAGGGCGACGACGACCAGCGCCAGCGCCTGGGCCAGAGCGCAGCCCGTCATCAGCTTCCGCCGCTCCAGCCGGGCCACCAGCCGCCCGGCGACCAGCCCGCCGACGACGCCCCCGCCCAGCCGCAGGACCAGATACCCGGCCGTGCCGAGGGCGTTGCCGGCGGCCTCGTAGGCGAACAGGCTCAGCGCGACCAGGTCGAGCTGGCTTCCGTACATGTTCAGGGCATCGCCTGCGGCCAGCCGGTAGAAGGCCCGGGGCAGCTTGCTCGCGGCCTGGTGCGGTGCTTCCAATGCGGTGTCCGGCACCGTAATCCCCCCGGGCGCGCCATATATGGCGGTTCAGTGTGACATTGCACCGCAATTTAGAGGGTGGACGGGCGCCAGATCAATGCTTAGATCATTTCCTGTCCAAAAGATCGTGAACTAGGCCGACTTGCTGTCATCTTTCGCGCCACCCTGGCCAGTTGTTGGCGTACGGACGGGCGGCGGGGTGGTCGGCGCGGGGTGGTCGGCGCGAGAGGGTCGGCGCAGGACGGTCGACGTGGCGGTCAGCGGCGGCCGAACAGCCTGCCGAACCAGCCCTTGCCCGCCCGGCCCTGCGCGGCGCAGTCGCACCGGGCGGACTTGGGCACCCCGGCCAGGACCTGCTCCACGTGCATCCCGCACCCGGCGAAGGTCGGCTTCCCGCAGGTGCGGCAGGCGACTCGTCGGCACATCTGGTACTTCCGTTCTCCGGGCCCCCAGGGGTGGGGCCGCCCTGCCAATATACCCCACCCCGTATTCGTAATGTCGGATTCGTCCTGCCGCCGGGGTCGGAGCGGCGGCGGGACGGCGCCGGTGCGGCGGGGAGGGGTGCGAGGACGGGCGTCAGGCCGTCTCGGGCCGGGCCGGAGGAATCGCGTAGGTCAGTGTGGCGCTGGCCACCAGGGTGTCGTCGGCGTCCAGCAGCTCGGCCAGGATCACGCACAGCCGGCGCCCGAACTTGGCCGTCCTGGCGTGCACCCGCAGCGCCCCCGGCCGGGGACGGTTGAGGAAGCTGATCTGCAGCGAGCTGGTCAGCGCCATCAGGGTGGTCCCGAGCCGGGCGTTGATCAGGAGGAACGCGGCCAGGTCGCACAGTCCGGCCTGCTCCGGGCCCGAGACGGTGCCGCCCGGGCGGGTGCGCAGCCGGTCGCCGTCCACCGCCAGGATCAGGGCGTGGCCGTCCACCTCGGTCACCCGGCAGGCGGCGTAGTCGGGGAACTGGCCGGTGATCAGCTCATTGAGCTGGTCGGGGCCCAGGAGGACGTCGACGGTGGCGACCGCCGTGTTCGAGTCGGTGGTCATGGCGCTCAGCGTAACCGTCGGCCAGGCGGTACGCCCGGAGCGGTCCAGGCCTGCTTCCGGCCAGCTTCGTTTGCCGTGGTCACCCGCCAAGATCCTTGACGGGAAGGGAAATTGCGCATGTCGTACCGGTGTCGCAGCGGCCGGAACCAGTCGCTCCGGTGGTGCCCGGTGGCCGAATCCGTTCGGCACGATCCGTGCGGGACCTTGTTCGGTCCAAAAACCACCACCTACGCTCCCAGGAAGTTGAGCGGAGCCGCTGCGGAGCTCCGCCGGCCGCTGGGGGGCGGCGTCCTTTTTCCTTGTGGTCGTCATCGAGGGCCTCGGTGGAAGCCGCCCCGGCCGCTCACGCCCGACCATGTCCTGCTTCAGGGTCCTGCTTCAGAAACGGGGTGTTGTGCCATGGGGATTTCCATTACGGACGACGAGGTGGTGGTGGTCCGCACGCCCGACGAGTTCCTCGCCATGCCGGAGGAGTACCGGGAGATCGCGATCCGCGGCATGGTGGTCAACACCGAGGGCGAGCTCTCCGGCGGTGACGACTACGTGCAGGTCTTCCTGCCGCTGGCCCCCGACGCGGAGGAGCGGCAGGTCTGCGCCGAGCGCGCCGCCGAGGAGTACGACCACTACAAGATCGGCAAGCGGGTCCTCGCCGAGATCGGCGTGGACACCAGCTACATGGAGAAGCAGACCCTGGCCGAGCGGAACCTGTTCCGCGCCCAGGAGTTCCACAACTGCACCACCTGGGCCGAGCGCGGGATCTTCTCCTACATCGGGGAGGAGACGGCCATGGTGATGATCTCCGAGTTCGCGCAGAGCAGTTACCGGCCCTGGGCCGACGCGGTGCGCACGATCGTCCTCGACGAGAAGGTGCACATCGCCCACGGCGCCCGGGTGTGCCGCAACCTCGCCGCCACCGACGACGGCCGCGAGCAGCTCCAGCAGGCCCTGGACCGGCTCTGGCCGACCTTCATCCGGATCTTCGGCAGCCCGCGCTCCGAGCGCGCCCGGCTGGCCGTCCGCTTCGGCCTGCGGCAGACCACCAACGGCCAGGCCTGCGACCTGTGGCGGGAGAAGGTCACCCCGCGCATCAAGAACCTGGGTCTGCGCCTCCCGGAGTAGCAGTGCAGCAGCACGCCGATCCCGCGACTCCCGAGGAGCCCACCGCCATGGCAACACCCGTCACCATCGAACGACGCCCGCTGAGCCGGCGCGAGGCCAAGGCACGCACCGCCGAACTCATCGCCGACCGTCCCGACCTGGCCGAACGCCTGCACCGGCTGCGCCGGTTGGGGCGCGAGGTCCGCTCCTGCGAGGTCCACCTCACCAACACCTGCAACATCCGCTGCAAGGGGTGCTGGTACTTCGAGGGCGGCTTCGACACGGCCGTCAAGGAGCTGTCCGACCTGGACCGCATCCGGGCCTTCGCCCGCAAGCTGGCCGACGACGGCGTCAACCAGGCCACCCTGATCGGCGGCGAGCCCACCCTCGTCCCGCGCCGGGTCGAGGCCTTCGTCGAACAGCTGCCGTACATCACCATCTCCACCAACGGCCTGCGCCCGATGCCCAAGCAGGGCTTCGAGAAGATCGCCATCGCGGTCAGCATCTTCGGCGGCGGCCCGCTCGACGACGACCTGCGCGCGATCCGGGTCAACGGCTCCAAGTTCACCGGCCTGTTCGACACCGCGCTCTCGCACTACCGCGACGACCAGCGGGTGCTGTTCATCTACGCGCTCTCCGAGGCCGGGGTCGAGCACATCGAGCCCACCGTGCGGAAGATCGCCGAGAACGGCAACATCGTCACCTTCAACTTCTACAGCGAGCACGGCACCGAGACCCCGCTGAAGATCGCCAACGAGCAGCGGGTGCTGGACGAGGCGCAGCGGGTCAAGGAGCTGTACCCGCACGCGGTGGTGAGCCACCCGTACTTCATCGAGACCCTGGTGACCGGCCGGACGCACTGGGGCGGGCGGTTCGGCTACGACGTCTGCCCCAGCCTCAGCGTCGACGCCCCCGAGCACGAGGAGCGCGTCGCCAACGGCAACCCGGTCATCCCCGGCTTCAACGTCTGGGGCGCCGACTACGAGTCGCTCCAGTTCTGCTGCACCTCCGGCGACTGCGGCGGCTGCCGGGACAGCCAGGCCGTCTACAGCTGGCTGGTGGTCAGCGCCAACCGCTTCCTGGACGACGCCGCCCGGCTGGAGCAGTGGCTGGACATCGCCGAGAGCTACTGGCGGCAGTGGCACTGGGCCCCGTACCACGCCACCAAGGTCGGCACCACGGCCTGAGCCCGCCGCCCGGCCGTACGCACCGCCCGCACGCCGCGCGTACTGCCGGCGCGCCGTACGCACCGCCCGCACGTCCCCCGCACCGCCACCGCCGCCCCGCGCGGACGAGGAGAGCCATGCCAGACACACTGGACCGCACCGCCATCGAGAACTTCGTCGTCGACGCCCTGGTCGACCTCGGCGTCGACCGCGAGGGCATCGTCGACGACGCCGCCCTGGACGAGCTGGAGATCGATTCGCTCGACATGGTCGAGCTCAGCCAGTCCATCCGCAAGCAGCTGGGCATCCCGGTGAAGCCCAAGGACTTCGACCAGCTGTACACCGTCGGCGAGGTGCTCGCCCTGTGCCGCCGCAAGGCCGGTCTGGAGTGAGGCCCCGGGCCGTCGTCACCGGCCTGGGCGCGGTGACCCCGCTGGGCGTGGGCGCCGACGAGCTGCACCGGCGAGCGGTGGCCGGCGAGAGCGGGCTCGCCGACGGGCTCGGGCTGTGCCGGGACTTCCGGCCCGCCGACCACCTGTCGCGCCAGCAGATCCGCCGCACCGACCGCTTCACCCAGCTCGCGCTCGTGGCCGCCGCCGAGGCCCTGGCCCAGGCGGGATGGACGGACGGCCCGCCGCCCTACCCCGCCGAGCGGATCGCCTGCGTGGTCGGCTGTGCGCTCGGCGGGACGGCGAGCTTCGAGGGCCAGGCCGAGGTGCTCCGGCAGCAGGGCGGGGAGTTCGTCTCCCCGCTCATGGTGCCCGCCATGATGGCCAACGCCCCGGCCTCGCAGATCGCCCAGCGGTACGGCTTCCGGGGCGAGGCGCTCTGCCTGGCCTCGGCCTGCAGCAGCGCGACCCAGGCGATCGGCACCGCCCTGCTGCTGCTCGCCGCCGGCGCGGCCGACGCGGTGGTGGTCGGCGGCGCCGAGGCCTCCACCTCCGAGCTGGTGCGGGCCGCCTTCCGGACCGCCGGCGCGCTGTCGGAGAGCGGCCGCTCGGTGCCCTTCGACCGCGACCGGGACGGCCTGCTGATCGGCGAGGGCGCCGGAATCCTGGTGCTGGAGACGGCGGCCGGCGCCGCCGCCCGGGGCGCCACCGTGCTCGGCGAGGTGCTCGGCTACGGCGCCACCTGCGACGCCCACCACCTCACCGCCCCGGACCCGACCGGCGAGCCCGCGGCCCGCGCCGTCACCCTGGCGCTCGACGCGGCCGGCGTCACCCCCGGACAGCTCGGCTACCTCAACGCGCACGGCACCGGGACCGTCCTCAACGACCGCTCGGAGTGCGAGGCGCTGCGGCTGGCGCTCGGACCGGCCCTGGAGGCGATCCCGCTCTCCTCCACCAAGTCCTGCACCGGCCACCTCTTCGGTGCGGCCGGCGCGGTCGAGGCCGTCGCCACCCTGCAGGCGCTGCGCCACGCCACCGCCCCGCCCACCGTCGGGCTGCGCGAGCCCGACGAGAAGCTCGGTCCGCTGAACCTGATCCACCGCGCCACCACCCTCGCCGCCCCCACCCTGCCCGGCGGCCGCCGGGCAGGACTCTCCACCTCCTTCGGGTTCGGCGGACACAACGCGGCCCTGGTGCTGGCGGCGGCCGAGGCGCCCGGTACGACGAAAGGCCAGGAGTGATGCTCGGCTTCCACGGACGCCGCTATCTGATCACCGGGGTGCTCAACCAGGACTCCATCGCCTGGCACACCGCCAGGGCGCTCCAGGACGCCGGCGCGGAGGTGCTGCTCACCGGCTTCGGCCGGGCCCGGCGGATCACCGAGAAGGCGGCGGGCGTCCTGCCCCGCCCCACCGAGGTGCTGGAGCTGGACGTCACCCGGCCCGAGGACTTCGCCCGGCTGGTCAAGGACCTGGAGCAGCGCTGGGGCGGGGTGGACGGCGTGCTGCACGCCGTCGCCGCCGCCCAGCAGACGGCGCTGAGCGGCAACTTCCTCACCACCCCGCCGGAGGCCGCCGGCCTCGCGCTGCGCACCGCCGCCGTCTCCCTGCACTCGCTGGCCACCGCGCTCGCCCCGCTGCTCAGCGCGCACGGCCGGCGCGGCAGCGTCGTCGGGCTGGACTTCGACGCCTCCGGCGCCTGGGCCGGCTACGACTGGATGGGCGTGGGCAAGGCGGCCCTCGGCGCGGTCTGCCGCTACCTGGCGATGTACCTCGGTCCCTCCGGCATCCGGGTCAACCTGGTGGCGGCCGGCCCGGTGGAGACCGTCGCCGGGCAGGCGATCAGCACCTTCGACCGGATCGCCGACCGCTGGCAGGCCGAGGCCCCGCTCGGCTGGGACCGCACCGATCCGGCCGTGGTGGTCGGACCGGTGCTGTTCCTGCTCTCCGACCTCGCCGCCACGGTCAGCGGGGAGATCCTGCACGCGGACGGTGGGATGCACGCCGTCCGGATGGGCACCGGCCCGGCCTTCGCCGAAGGAGGCGCGGCATGACGGCCGCCATCGTGGGCGTGGGCGCCGCCCTGCCCGAACGCGTCGTCCCCAACGCGTACTTCGAGCGGATCGGCGCCTCCCCGGAGTGGATCGTCAAACGGACCGGCATCGAGGAGCGCCGCTTCCTCGCCCCGGACGGCCGGCTCGCCGACCTCGTGGTGGCCGCCGCCGAACAGGCGCTGCGCGGCTCCGGCCGTACCGCCGCGAGCATCCGGCACGTGGTGGTCGCCACCATCACCCCCGACCGGGTCACCCCCGGGGTGTCGGTGGAGGTCGCCGCCCGGCTCGGCATGCCGCAGGCCACCGCCTTCGACCTGCACGCGGCCTGCGCCGGCTTCGTCTACGGCCTGGACCACGCCGCCGCGCTGATCGAGACCGGCCGGGCGGAGGCGGTGCTGGTCTGCGGCGCCGACGCGCTGACCCGGATCACCGACCACGAGGACCGCGGCACCGCGGTGCTGCTGGCCGACGGAGCCGGCGCCGCCGTGGTCGCCGACGTGCCCGGCGCGCCCGACCCGTGCTTCTCGCTCGGCAGCGACGGCGAGCAGATCCCGCTGCTCTACGCCGACCGGGAGGACCGCAAGCTGCGGATGGACGGCCGGGAGGTGTTCGACCACGCGGTGGAGAAGATGTCCGCCGCCACCCGGGAGGTGCTCGCCGGGCGCGGCCTGACCTGCGAGGACCTCGACCTGTTCGTCGCCCACCAGGCCAACGCGCGGATCGTGCGCGCGGTCGGCAAGGAGGTGGGGCTGCCGCCCGAGCGGCTCTACCTGAACGTCCACCGGGTCGCCAACACCTCGGCGGCCTCGATCCCGCTGGGCCTGACCCACGCCCGCGAGGAGGGCCTGCTGGACGGTCCGAAGCTGCTCGGCCTCGCCGCGTTCGGGGCGGGCATCACCTGGGGCGCGGGGGTGATCGGCTGGCGGCCGGGCGCCGGCGCCGGCGGGGAGGGGCGGACGTGAGGACGCCCCGGTTCCCCGTGATCGCCGAGCTCACCGCGCCCGACGGGGCCCGGCTCACCGTCCGGGCGCTGGCCCGGCCCGAGCCGGCCGCCCCGGTGGTGATCGTCCTGCCGGCGATGGGCACGGCCGCCCGGCACTACACCCCGCTGGTCCGCGCCCTGCACGCGGCCGGCCTGAGCGTGGCCACCTGCGACCTGCGCGGCCACGGCGAGAGCCGGCCGGTGCCGCGGCACGGGGTCGCCTTCGGCTTCCGCGAGCTGGTCGAGCATGACTTCGGGGCGGTGCTCGACGCGGTCGCCGAGGCCTTCCCGGGCGCGCCGCGCCTGCTGCTGGGGCACAGCCTGGGCGGCCAACTGGGCCTGGTGCACTGCGGCGTGTACCGGCCCCGGCTCGCCGGCGCGGTGCTGGTGGCCAGCGGATCGGCCTGGTACCGGACCTTCGGTGTACGGGCCGGCCTGCGGAGGCTGGCACTGAGCCAGTTCTCGGTCGTCGCCTCGGCGGTGGTCGGCCACTGGCCGGGCGAGCGGTTCGGCTTCGGCGGGCGCGAGTCGGCCCGGCTGATGCGGGACTGGGCGCGGCAGATGCGCACCGGCCGCTACCGGGTGCGCGGCGCGGCCGCCGACTACGAACGGGCGCTGGCCCGGGTCGACCTGCCGGTGCTGGCCGTGGACGTGCAGGGCGACGAGCTGGCACCGCCGCGGGCCGTCGACCACCTGTGCGCCAAGCTGCCCCGGGCCCGGGTGGAGCGCTGGAGCTACACCGCCGAACAGGCGGACGGCCGAGCGCTGGACCACTTCCGGTGGATCCGGCACAACCGCGGGCTGGTGGAGCGGATCGCCCCCTGGCTGCTCGCCGCGGCCGCTGCCGGGAGCGCCGCCGAGGGGGCAGCCGGGAGCGCCGCCGCGGGCGCCCGCGAGAGCGCCGCGTCGCAGAGCGGCGTCCACCCGACCGTATGAGGATCAGACCGAGCCCCGCCGCCCCGAGGAGCGTCCGCATGTCCGCCGTCCCCACCCCGTCCGACAGAAGCACCGGCGATCCGCACGGTCCCGCCGACCTCCCGTACGGCATTCCCGACCTGCTCACCGCGACCGCCGCGCGCTGCCCGGACCACCCCGTCCTGCGGCTGGACGAGGAGGTGCTGAGCTTCGCCGAGCTGGACGCGCGCAGCGCCCGGGCCGCCCACTGGCTGGCCGAGCTCGGCGTCGCGCCCGGCGACCGGGTGGCGGTGCTGCTGCCCAACGTGCCGGAGTTCGCGGTGCTGTACTACGGCATCCTGCGCGCCGGGGCGGTGGTCGTCCCGATGAACCCGCTGCTGAAGGCCCGGGAGATCGAGCACTGCCTCGCCGACGCCGGGGCCGCCGTGCTGCTCGCCTGGCACGCGGGCGCCGAGCAGGCCGTCGAGGGCGCGCGGCGCACCGGCACCCGGCTGGTCCCCGTCGAGCCCTCCGCCCTCGTCGCGGCGCTCGCGCGGCAGCCCGACGGCCTGCCGGGGACCGGGGGACGCGGGGGAGAGGACACCGCGGTCATCCTCTACACCTCCGGCACCACCGGGGCACCCAAGGGTGCCGAACTGACCCACCGCAACATCGTGTGCAACGTCCGGGCCGGCGTCCAGGTGCTGGGGATGGTCGAGCGGGACGTGGTCTTCGGCGGGCTTCCGCTGTTCCACTCCTTCGGCCAGGTGATCGGCCTCAACTCCGCGGTGGCGGTCGGGGCGTGCCTGACCCTGGTGCGGCGCTTCGACCCGCTGGCCGCGCTCTCGGTGATCCAGCGGGACCGGGTGAGCGTCTTCCTCGGCGTCCCGACCATGTACACCCTGATGCTGACCCACCCGCAGCGCGCCGGGCACGACGTCTCCTCGCTGCGGGTGTGCCTGGGCGGCGGCGCCTCGATGCCGCCGGAGGTGCTGCGCGGCTTCGAGACCGACTTCGACTGCGTGGTGCTGGAGGGCTACGGGCTGTCCGAGTCCTCCCCGCTGGCCTGCGCCAACCGCAGCGACCGGGAGCGGATCGCGGGCACCATCGGCATCCCGATCGAGGGGGTGCGGATGCGGATCGTCGACGAGTCGGGCCGGGAGGTGCCGGACGGCACGGTCGGGGAGGTGGTGATCAAGGGCCACAACGTGATGAAGGGCTACTGGCGCCGCCCGGACACCACCGCGCAGACCGTCCGGGACGGCTGGCTGCACACCGGGGACCTCGGCACCCGTGACGAGCGGGGCGACTTCCGGATCGTCGACCGCCGCAAGGACGTCATCATCCGCGGCGGTTTCAACGTCTACCCGAGGGAGGTGGAGGACGTGCTGTACGAGCACCCGGCGATCGCCGAGGCCACGGTGATCGGCGTCCCCCATCCCACCCACGGCCAGGAGGTGGCCGCCGCCGTGGTCCTGCGCGAGGGCGCCTCGGCGACCCCGGAGGAGATCCGCGGCTTCGTCCGGGAGCGGGTGGCCCCGTTCAAGTACCCGCGGCTGGTCTGGACGGTCGACGCGCTGCCCAAGGGGTCGACCGGAAAGATCCTCAAGCGTGAGGTCGTCGTGCCCGAGGGGGAGTTGAGCCGGATCGGGAGCTGAAGCGGCCCGGGAGCCGGGCGGCCCCGACGGGTCGGGCGGCCCGGTCGGGCCGCCCGGGGTGGTCAGACCACCCGTCGCATCCAGCCGTGGACGTCCTCGGCGCGGCCGTACTGGATGTCCAGCACGTGCTCGCGGATCGCGAGGGTCTGCTTGCCCGGCGAGCCGTTGCCGATGGTGAACTCGTAGCCCTCGCCCTTGAACCCGACGATCGGGGTGACCACCGCGGCGGTCCCGGCGGCGAACACCTCGGTGACCGTGCCGTCGGCGGCACCGGACCGCAGCTCGGAGAGGGTGATCGAGCGCTCCACCGGGGTCAGCCCGAACTCGCCCGCCAGGGCCAGGATCGAGTCCCGGGTGACGCCGTCGAGGATGTTGCCGAGCGCGGGGGTGACCAGCTCGCCGGCCGAGGTGACCAGGCACAGGTTCATCGTGCCGGACTCCTCCAGGTCGCCCTCGCCGCCGGTGTCGTCCAGGAACAGCACCTGGTCGCAGCCGTGCTTCCGGGACTCCAACTGCGCGGCCAGGCTGGAGGCGTAGTTGCCGCCGCACTTGGCGGCGCCGGTGCCGCCCCGCCCGGCGCGGGTGTAGTTGCTGCTGACCCAGAGCGTGATGCCGGTGACGCCGCCGGCGAAGTACGGGCCGGCCGGGCTGGCGATGACCGAGTAGGCGATCTGCTCGGCGGGCCGGACGCCGAGGAAGGCCTCCGAGGCGAACATGAACGGCCGCAGGTAGAGGCTCTTCTCGTCGGCGGAGTCCGGCACCCACGCCTCGTCCGCGCGGACCAGCTCCTCGACGCTGGTGAGGAAGTCCTCCTCCGGCAGCACCGGCAGGGCGAGCCGCTCGGCGGAGCGGGCGAAGCGGCGGGCGTTGAACTCCGGGCGGAACAGCCAGACGCTGCCGTCGGCGTGACGGTAGGCCTTCAGCCCCTCGAAGATCTCCTGGGCGTAGTGCAGCACGGCGGCGCTCGGGTGCAGCGAGTACGGGACCAGCGCGGAGACCTCGCGGTCGTGCCAGCCATCGGCGGGCGTCCAGGTGGCGGTGGCCATGTGGTCGGTGAAGAACTTTCCGAACCCCGGGGCGGCGAGGATGGCACGTCGCTCCTGCTCAGAGACGGGATCGGTCCTCCTGACCAGAGGGAAAGCGCGACTCATCGTCAACTCCTCAACACCGCTGTGGAATCTGTGTGAACTGACGCCAACGATCGGCGCCATACCCGTCATGCTAACGGTCGTCAGTCGAACGTGACACGGCGCGACCCGGCCCGGCCGTCGCCGTCCGCGTACCTCTGGATGTCCTCGTGCTGCTCAGCGACCCCGGCCGGGCCCGTCGTGGCACCGCTCGCGGGGGTCGATCGCCGGGGCGGTGATCGACACGCACGGTAGCGGGTAGACCGTACGGGTGAACACCTTCGGCAGGATCAAGGCCAGGAACGCCATCGAGGACTCCTCCCGCAACCCGGGCCGCCCGTTCGCGCACGGCCGGCGCGTCACCAGGGCGCTTCCGCCCGACCTCGACGGCACGTCCGCCCCGTTCATCCCGTTCGCCGCGATCGTGCTTCCCGGCGCCGGGACCCGGGTGGGTCGGGCATGAACCCTCCGAGCGAGCACGCTCCCGCGGTCGAGGTCCGGACCATGGCCGTCCCGCCGTGCCGACGCTGCGGAAACCAGGCGCTCCTGACCGCCCGTTACCCGCACTCCTGGCCGAATCAGGCCGGGAAGCAGGTGACCGGCTTCAAGGAGACCGCCCTCTGCCCCGCCTGCGACGAGGACGACCCGGCGGCGACCGGCCTGCTCGCCCTCCTCGGCACCCCCGTCCCGAGCCGCCTCGCCGAGCTCGGGGCGCTCGTCCGCCAATGGGTGAGCACCGTCCGCCACCGCACCCCCGACCTGGCGGCCCTGGAGGACGAAGCGGCCCGGTTCAGAACGGGAGAGCTCTGAACACCGTGGGCCGAACCGTTCCTGCCCGCGTCGATCGACGCGGTGTCGCCGGTGCCGAGATCCGATGCCGAGATCCGGTGCCGAAAACCCGACGCCGGAACCCCGCGCCGAAACCCGAGGCCGTCGCACCGGAATCCGAACGGCGGTGCGGATTCACCCGCGTGCGCAGCGTGGTGTGCCGCCCGGGCAGCGGTGTGAACAGGGTGGTTCCAGCCCCCTCTCACCTTGCTGAAAGGCAGGAACCATGGGCATATCGCAGTCCCGCCGTTCGCTCTCCTCAGCCGCCGTGGTGGCGCTCGCGACCTGTGCGGTCGCCGCCGGAGCGTCTCCGGCCACGGCCGCCGAAACCGGTGGAAGGCCGGGCGGCGGAGCGAAGCCGACGGTGGTCCTGGTGCACGGCGCGTTCGCGGACGCCTCCGGATGGAACGACGTCGCCGCGCGCCTCATGGACGACGGGTACACCGTCCTCGCCCCGCCCAACGAGCTGCGCGGACTGACCGAGGACGCCGCGTACGTGGCCAGTGTGCTCAAGAGCATCAGCGGTCCGATCGTGCTGGCCGGCCACTCCTACGGCGGAGCCGTCATCACCCAGGCCGCCGCCGGGAACCCGAACGTGAAGGCGCTCGTCTACGTGTCGGCGTTCGCGCCCGACGTGGGCGAGTCCCCGGCCGAGCTGTCGACGAAGTTCGCGGGCAGTGACCTCGGCACCGCGCTCAACCCCGTTCTCTTCGCGGGCAGTGGCGGCGGCGGAGTCGACCTCTACATCCAGACCGAGAAGTTCCGCGCCGTCTTCGCCGCCGACCTGCCCGAATCGCGCACCCGGCTGATGGCCGCCGAGCAGCGCCCGGTCTCCCAGGTCGGCTTCGCGCAGAAGGCCACCGCCGCCGCCTGGCGCGACATCCCGTCGTGGTTCGTCGTCTCCCGGCAGGACCGGGCCATCGCCCCCGACCTGGAACGCTTCGAGTCCAGGCGCGCCAAGTCGCGCACCGTCGAGATCGACTCCTCGCACGTGTCGATGATGTCCCATCCCGACGTCGTGGTCCGCCAGATCCGTGAGGCCGCGGGGGCCATCGGTGACGGGGCCGCGGGCGCCATCGGTGCCGGTGCGGCCCCGGCCGAGCTCGCCGCGACCGGTTCGCACGGCCAGGCCCTCGCCGCGGTCGGCGCCGTCGGTGCCGCCGCGCTGGTCTCCGGCTCGGTGCTCACCCGTATCGCCCGCCGCCGCGCCACCCGCTGAGCGACCGGCCCGGCCGCCCCGGTCGGGTGTGCCGCCCGGGGCCCGCCTGGGTCAGGCGTGCCGGACGAGGGCGACCGGGCACACCGCGTGGTGGATCGCGGCGTGCGCCACCGGGCCGAGGTGGGCGCCGAGCAGGGTGCGGCGGACTCGGCGGCCGACCACGAGCAGCCGGGCCCCCGCCGCCGCGTCCACCAGGGCGACGGAGCGGCTGCCGTGGATCAGCTCGGCGGTCACCGGCACCTCCGGGTGGCGCTCCCGCCAGGGGTCCAGCTGTTCGGCGAACCGGTCCCGCTCGACGGCCGAGAGGTCGCCCTCCAGCCCGACGGCCTGGAGTGCCGTGTACTCGCTGGACACCGGCGACGACCAGATGTGCACCACCCGCAGCGGGGCCCGGCGCCGGACGGCCGCGTCGAAGGCGAAGGCCAGCACGTCGTCCATCGGGCGGGTCAGGTCGAGGCCCACCAGCACCGGGCCGTCCGGCTCGACCGCCTCCGCCCGGACCAGCACCACCGGACAGCTCGCCCGTCGCAGCACCTCCTGGCTCACCGACCCGACCAGGAAGCCGCGTACCGCACCCAGCCCGCGCGAGCCCAGGACGAGCACGGCGGCCGAGTTTCCGGCCGCCTCCAGCGCCTCGGCCGGATCGGTGGGGACGATCGCCGAGGTGACCGGCCCGGGACCGGCCAGCGGGCGCAACTCATCAGCCCGGACCGACAGTCGGTCCAGCGCGTGCCGGTACGTCTCCTCGCTGCCGACCACGTCCCGGTGCGGCCACGGCCAGGCCTGCAGGAGATCGAGCGGGCAGCCGCGGCGTTCTGCCTCGTGGGCGGCCCACTCGGTGGCGGCGAGGCTCTCGGGCGAGCCGTCGAATCCGGCGACGACGGGTGCGGTCATGGTCTGCTCCTCATCCGCGCAGCGCGTCCAGGGCGGCGCCCAGCCGCTGCGCCGCCTCGTCCGCGACCTCGCCCAGCCCGCCGCCCGGGCCGGCCAGGGTGATCATCGTCTGCGGGTCGACGGCTTCCACCACCGTGGCGTCGCCGTCCGCCCGGACCACCACGTTGCAGGGCAGCAGCAGCCCGATGCTGGGGTCGGCCCGGAGCGCGCGGTGGGCGAGGGCGGGATTGCAGGCGCCGAGGATCAGGTAGTCCTCGATCTCCGCGCCGATCTTCTCGCGCAGCGTCGCCCGGACGTCGATGGTGGTCAGGATGCCGAAGCCCTGCTCCTTGAGCGCGGCGGTGACCGACTCCACCGCCTGCGCGAACGGCCGGTCGAGCCGCACGCCGAGACCGTAGTCCATGGTTCCTCCCTGAGAATCCGGGCGGCCCCAGTATCGGCGGCCGCCGTGCCCGCCGCCTCCCGGAGCGGATCTCGGGTCGATGTCGGTGGTGCCGCCTACGCTCGGGCCGTTCCGATCGCGGGGAGGGTGTGGTGCAGGTGCGCAGGCCGGTCGACGGCGAGGTCCGGGTGCACTACGGACAGATCTACGTGGAGAGCGACCCCGATGGTCCCGGGCCCGACCTGGCGAAGGCGTTCGCGGGACAGCGGGCGGGGCTCTGCGGCGCGGCCGTTCCCGGGGCGCTCTGGCTGACCACCGGGCTGCACACCGGGAGCGTCGGCTTCACCGTCGAGGTGCACGAGCAGGCCCCGCCGGTGGACCAGGACTGGGAGGACGTGGTCGAGATCTCCTTCCGTCCGGCCACGGACCGCAGCCTGCTGGTGGAGTGGGCCGGCGGCACCGTCCGGGAGCTGGACCTGGCGGAGACCGACTACCGGGTGCGCTACTGCGCCCGGGGCATCGACGAGGGGCACCGGCGGGACACCGGGACGCCCGACGAACCGCAGGCGGACCGCTACCTGCTCCAGTTCTGGCCCGCCCCGCCCGCGCCGGACCGCGTCCTGCGGCAGAGCTCGCGGACCGCGGCGTACTGGCACGACTACGCCCGGCGGCTGCCGCCGCCACCGACCCCCGAGGAACTGGCCGCGGAGGAGCTCCGGGCCCGTCTCGCGCGGGAGCGGGTGGAGCGGGTGGAGCGGGAGAACCGGGCCGCCGCCGAGCTGTGGGAATGGGGCGGTCGGCGGCCGAGCCGGGCCCTGCGCGAGGTGGCGGGCAATGTGCGCGGCCTGCTGGAGTTCGACGCGTCCCTGCTGCACGCCCTGGACGACGCCGGCCCGCGGGTTCAGCGCACGGTGGCGCGGTTCGCCGCCCGGCGCGCCTGCGCGGCGGCCGGGCTCGCCGGGCTCGACTGGGTTGCCGCCGCCCTGGCCGCCCTGGACGAGGGCCGCCCGCTGCCGCCGCCCTTCGACGACCCGGCCGCGCTCTGGCAGACCCTCGCCACCGACCCGCGCGTCCCCGCCCGGACGGTCCGCCGGGCCGTCGCCCCGGGGCGCGAGCCCGTCCGCCCGCCGCACCTCGGCCCCGGCGCTCCGCAGCCGCTGTCCGTGCTCGTGTCCGTGTCGCAGTCGGCCTTCCGTAGCGGGACCGTGTCGGAGCTCCCGGTGCCATCGGCGCCATCGGCGGCAGGGACGTCGCCGACCGCCGTGTTCACCGCCCACCTCGGCCCGCTCGACCCCGACCGGCCGGTGTCGCAGCCGCACATGGCGCTGCCGGCCGTGCTGGGCGCGGCCGAGGCGGACCCGCTGCGCGCCGCGATCGACGCGGTGTTCGCGGCGGTGGTGACGTACGGCGAGGACCATCCGACGGCGCTGGCCGAGGTCCGGGCCGTGCTGGCGGGGTGCCGCTGACCGCCTGCCGTGGTGGGGCGTCGGGGTGGTACCGCGGTACTACGGGCGCGCCGATGATCGGACCCCGGTACCACGGATCGGAGCCGGCTCCGCACGTAGCGTGGTGCGCGAGGCGGCCGGTACGGACCGGCCCCGGAGCACAGGGGTGAGCGATGATCGAGGCGCACCGGCTGACGAAGCGGTACGGGGAGAAGACGGCCGTGGACCAGCTGGACTTCACGGTCCGGCCGGGGACGGTGACGGGCTTCCTCGGGCCGAACGGCGCGGGCAAGTCCACCACGATGCGGATGATCGTCGGGCTGGACGCGCCCACCAGCGGCTCGGTGCGGGTGAACGGCCGCCGCTACGCCGAGCACGCGGCACCGCTCCAGGAGGTCGGCGCGCTGCTGGAGGCCAAGTCGATCCACCCGGGCCGCTCGGCCTTCCACCACCTGATGGCCCAGGCCCACACCCACGGCATCCCGCGCCGACGGGTCGAGGAGGTCATCGAGCTGACGGGGCTCTCCTCGGTGGCCCGCAAGCGTGCCGGGGCGTTCTCACTCGGCATGGGCCAGCGGCTGGGGATCGCCTCGGCCCTGCTCGGTGACCCGGCCACGGTGATGCTGGACGAGCCCGTCAACGGCCTCGACCCCGAGGGCGTGCGGTGGATCCGCAACCTGCTCACCTCGCTCGCCGCCGAGGGCCGCACCGTCTTCGTGTCCTCGCACCTGATGAGCGAGATGGCCCTGGTCGCCGACCACCTGATCGTCGTCGGACGGGGCCGGCTGCTGGCCGACACGACGGTGCAGGAGCTGGTCCGCCAGGCCGGCGGCGACGTCGTCAAGGTGGTCAGCGCCGACCCGGCCCGGCTGCGCGCCGTGCTGGCCGGCCCGGGTGTGGAGGTCACCGGCCGGGCCGGTTCGGAGGAACTGCTGGTCGTCGGGCGCACGGCCCGCGAGATCGGCCTGGCCGCCGCCGAGCACGGCATCGCCCTGTTCGAACTCACCCCTCGGACGGTCTCCCTGGAGGAGGCGTTCATGGACCTGACCCGCGACGCCGTCGAGTACCACGGCACGCCCACCACCGCCGTCGGCGCCCCCGTCGGTGAGACCCCGAGGAGCGCGGCATGACCACCACGGCACCGAGCCCGATGCCCGCCCCCGGGGGAGTGCGGCCCGCGCGCCCCGCCTACAAGGTGACGGCGCTGCGGGTGCTCCGTTCCGAATGGGCGAAGCTGTGGTCGCTGCGCTCCACCTGGATCACCCTCGGGCTGGCCCTGCTCTTCCTGGTCGCCTTCGGCCTGATCGCCGCCTACCAGTTCAAGTCACGGATGACCTCCGGCCGTCCGATGGAGCGGGACTTCGCGGGCGCGAGCACGCTGAGCCTGTCCCTGTTCGGCACCAACTTCGCCCAGCTGGCCCTCGGCGTCCTCGGCGTGCTGGTCGCCGCCGGGGAGTACTCGACCGGCATGATCCGTTCCACCCTGGCCGCCGTGCCGCGCCGGCTCCCGGTGCTCTGGTCCAAGGCCGCCGTGTACGGGGTGATAGCGCTGGTGCTCGGCACCGTCGGTGTGTTCGCGGTCTTCGTCGCCGACAGCGGCGTCCTCTCCGGCACCCGGGTGGCGATGACGCTCTCCGACGCGGGGGTGGTCCGCGGTCTGCTGGGCGCCGGGCTCTACCTCGCGCTGGTCGGCGTGATCGGCGTGGCGCTGGGCGCGCTGCTGCGCTCGGTGGCGGGCGGCATCGCGGTGCTGGTGGCCACGCTGATGCTGGTCCCCGGGTTGACGTCGCTGCTGCCCAGCTCCTGGCAGAGCCACCTCAGCCCGTACCTGCCCAGCCACGCGGGCGAGGCGATGTTCGCCCTGCACCACGACTCGACGACGCTCTCGCCGACGGTGGGGCTGGCCGTCTTCCTCGGCTGGATGGTCCTCGCCCTCGGTGCGGCGGCCGTGCGGCTGGTCCGTACCGACGCCTGAGAGACTCGAAACGGAGTCCATCCCCCGCGGCGCCGGGAACAACCGGCGCCGCACACCCGACCACGACAGCCCGGCGGCCCCAGGGAGGTGCCATCTGTGAGCGAGCACACCGCCACCACGAGCCGGTTCGCGGTCGCGGGCGATCCGGCCGCCGACACCTCGGCGGCCGCAGCCCCGACCGTCGGCATCCCGCCCGCCGACCCGCCGCCCGTCGACGTCCTGCCCGCCGACGTCCTGTCCGGTCACCCGCTGTTCGCCCGCCTGGCCCGGATCGGCCAGCGGCTGCGGCAGGCGGACCGCGACCACCCGTGGGCGCTCGACGCCGCGGTGGTGGCCGCCGCCTTCCTGCTGTTCTGCCTGCCCGACCTCTTCCCCGGTCACGTCGAGGCCGGCGCGCGCGAGCACCGGATCGTGCTCGCCCGGCTGCCGCTGCCGCAGACCCTGGCCCTGCAGGCCGGCCTGGTCCTGCCGCTGCTGTGGCGCCGACGACGGCCCACGGCGGCCTTCGCCGCGATCATGGCCGTGTTCGTCCTGCAGTGGTCCCTGGACGTCGGCCTGCGTGCCGACGCCGCCCTGCTGATCGCCCTCTACAGCCTGGCGCTGCACGGCCGGCTGCGGCACCTGGCATGGTCCTGTGCGGCCATGGTGGTGGCCGTCGCCCTGGTCGCGGTGGCCGTCTCCGGCGGTGGGCTGCCGGTCGGCGACGCGCTGTTCTTCCTGTTCAGCGCCACGACGGCGGCCGTGGCCCTGGGCATCGCGGTGCGCGTCCGGCGCGCCCAGCTCGCCGGCCTGCGGGAGCGAGCCGCCCGGCTGGAGATAGAGCGCGACCAGCGCAGCCGGCTGGCCGCCGCGACCGAACGTGCCCGGGTGGCCCGGGAGATGCACGACATCGTCGGCCACAACCTGTCCGTCATCGTCACCCTGGCCGACGGCGGGGCGTACGCGGCGCAGGCGAACCCCGAACGCGGCAGGGAGGCCCTGCTGCTGATCGGGGACACCAGCCGGCAGGCACTCGGCGAACTGCGCCGGATGCTCGGCGTGCTGCGCGACCAGGGCGACCACACCGCCGAGTACACGCCGCAGCCCGGCATCGCCGACCTCGACGGGCTGTGCGCCCGCATCCGCGCCGCCGGACCGCAGGTGGTGTACACGGCTGCCGGCGCCCTGGACCGGCCGGACCGCGGCGTCCAGCTGATGGCCTATCGCATCGTCCAGGAGGCGCTCACCAACACCCTCAAGCACGCGGGTCCCGAGACCCGCGCCCACGTGACCTTGACCGTCGACGCCGACCGGCTGCGGGTCCGCGTGGAGGACAGCGGCCCGCCCGGTGGCTCCCGCTGGCACGGCCGCCCGGACGGGTACGGCCACGGCCTGGCCGGGATGCGCGAACGCGCGGCCCTGTACGGGGGCACCCTCACGGCGGGCCCCCTCCCCGGTGCCGGATGGGCGGTGGAGGCCGTACTGGACCTCACCCCCGGCCCGGACCTCAGCCCAGGCCCGGAGCTCACCGCGGACCCGAACCCCACCCCCGACCCGACAGGCGGCCCGACGTGACCACCGTCCTCATCGTGGACGACCAGCCCTTGCAGCGCTACGGCTTCCGCATGCTGCTGGAGAGCCAGCCCGACACCGAGGTGGTCGGTGAGGCGGCCCACGGCGCCGAGGCCGTCCGGCTGACCGCGGACCTGCGCCCCGACGTCGTCCTGATGGACATCCGGATGCCCGGCATGGACGGGATCGAGGCCACCCGCCGGATCGTCGCGACCGGTGGGCGCTCCCGCATCCTGGTGCTGACCACCTTCGACCTCGACGAGTACGCGCACGCCGCGCTGCGGGCCGGTGCCAGCGGCTTCCTGCTCAAGGACGCCCGTCCGGAGGAACTGCTGTCCGGCATCCGCGCCGTCTCCGGGGGCGACGCCGTGGTCGCCCCCGCCATCACCCGGCGGCTGCTCGACGCCTACGCCCACCGCCTGCCGGTCCGCCCGCCCGGCGGCGCGCCCGTCGCGGACCCCCAGCTGGACGCCCTGACCGACCGCGAGCGCGAGATCCTGCTCGCCATCGCCCACGGCTGGTCCAACAGCGAGATCGCCCAGCGCCTGGTGCTGGCGGAGTCGACGGTCAAGACGCACGTCAGCCGGGTGCTGTCGAAGATCGGTGCCCGGGACCGCGTCCAGGCCGTGATCTTCGCCTACGACCGCGGCCTCACCCGCCCCCACCCGCCGGTCTGACCCGCCCCGTCCAGCCACCTCGTCCGGCCACCCGTCCGGCCACCCTGTCAGGCAACCGCGAGGAACCCGCCCGCCCGTCTGCGGACCCGCCCCTTGGTCCGCAGGCCCGCCGCGAAGGCCGGCAGGGCTGCTGCCTCATGCACCCGGGACAACGGGTGCCGGAGACTGCAGACATCCGGAGGTGCCCGCCGACGAAAGGGCCGACATGGTTGCCGACAGCATTCGGAGAGCCTGGTGGCGGCCACGATCCGGCCCGGCCGAGCGGCAACTGGCCGCGGCCGGGCTGGTCGCGCTCGTCTGCCTGGCGGCCGCCGCACTCTGGGTCGGGTACGTCCTGATCCACCTCGGTGCGCCCGGCGTCTCGGTGCCCACCCACAGCCTGGCGGTGCTCGGCTACGGCCTCGCCGCCGTCGCGGGTGGGGTGCTGCTGCACGCTCACCGGCCCGGGAACCAGCTCGGCTGGGTGCTGCTGGTGTACGGGGCGGCGACGATCATCCCGGTCGCCGCCGAGGCCCCGATCTGGGGGGAGGGGGGCGATCCGCACCTGGTCGGGGCGGTGGTCGTGCTGTCCTCGCTGTGCGACACCGTGAACGGCACCCTGTGGCACGCGCTGCCGCTGTGGCTGCCGTACGGGAGGCTGCCGAGCAGACGCTGGTGGTGGGCGATCGGCGCCGTGGCCGTCTGGCGACTGCCCCCGGCCAGTGACTACGTGGCCGAACCCACCGCTTTCGGCCGGCCCAACCCGTTCGCGGGCGGCGGCCTCGCCCACTGGCTGGAGCACTTCAACGGCCGGATGCTCGACACCCAGCTCGCCGTGTACATCGTGCTGACCGTCCTGGTGGTGCTCGTCCCGCTCGCCCGCATCCAAGGGGTCTCCCGGCGCCGCCGCCAGAACGTGCTGGTCGCCCTCGGCGTGTACCTGCTGTGGGGCGGAGCAGAACTCGGCTACTACTTCGACCAGGGCACGCTCTCCTACATCGCGTTCGCGGTCACCTCGGCGCTGTGGACGGTCACCCTGGCCGTCGTCGTGGTCCGGGACGGGGCCTGGCACCTCGACCGGTCCGCCCGGCGGGTGCTGGTCGGCCTGGTGGTGGCCGCCGGGCTGGCCGTGGTCTTCGTGGTGGTGGCCTGTCTGCTCTCCACCATGCTGATGCCCGGTCGGGGCCTCGGGGCGCTGGTGGTGGTCGCCGCCGTCTTCCTGCTCGCGATCGGCCTGCCCCGGGGCGTGCACTGGGCCTCCGGCGTCGTCGACCGCTGGTACTACGGCTCGCGCGCGCAGCCGTACCAGGTGTTGCGCAGCCTCGCCGGGAAGGTCAGCCAGACCGTCGACCCGCAGGAGGTGCCGGCCGTGCTGTGCCGTACCGTCAGCGATGAACTGCTTTTGCCTGGCGTCGAGTTGACCGTCTCCACGCGGGGCGGCGAACGCTCGCTGGCCGCCGTGGGGGAGCTCCCCGGCAGCGGCGAGGGCTTCCCGCTGGTGCACCGCGGGGAGCAGATCGGACGGCTCAGCGTCGCCCCGCGCCAGGGTCAGCGGGTGCTGGACGCCAGCGACCGCGACATCCTGCGCTCGCTCGCCGACCAAGCCGCGCCCGCCGTCGCCTCGCTCCAGCTCACGGAGGACCTGCGGGCCAGCCGCGAGCAGATCGTCGCGGCGCGCGAGGAGGAGCGCCGCCAGCTGCGCCGGGACATCCACGACGGCCTCGGCCCGATGCTGGCCGGACTGCGGCTGCGCCTCCAGGCCGCCGCGGCGGTCGACGACCCGGCGCTCTTCTCCGGCGTGCTGGACCGGGTCGCGGACGACCTGGCCTCGGCGGTCCGGGAGGTCCGGCGGATCACCGACCGGCTCGGACCCACCGCGCTGGGCGACTACGGCCTCTCCCTGGCGTTGAGCCGGCTGGCCGAGACCTTCAGCGGCCCGGACCTCGCCGTCGCCACCCGGCTGGAGCCCGACCCGCTGCCGGCGCTGCCCGCCGCCGTCGAGGTCGCGGTCTACCGGATCACCGCGGAGGCGCTCAACAACGTGGTGCGCCACGCGCGGGCGCACAGCGCCACGGTGTCCGTCCGGGCGGACGCCGGGCAGTTGGTGCTCGACGTCGAGGACGACGGGCAGGGCCCGAACCACGGCCTCCCCGTGCACCCGGGGGTGGGACTGCAGTCGATGTCCGAGCGGGCCGCGGAGATCGGCGGAAGCTGCGTCGTGGACGCCCTGCGGCGCGGTACCCGGGTGCACGCGGTGCTTCCGCGTCGACCGGCGACCGGCTGAGGGCCGGGGTTCCCGATCCGGTGCGGCCGCGTGGCGGAGAGGGCCGTCGGTGAGGGAAGGGCCCCGTCGTACGAAGGAGCGACTACGCGGGAAGGGCCCCCGGCGCGGTGGCCGGGGGCGAATCGGTGATGACGGCAGGAGAGGGGGGACAGCGGGGTCAGCGGCAGTTCGGGGGTGTACAGCGTCGGGCAGTTTTCTGGGAGGCGTCGGAGCCGGAGCCGCGGCGTCGGTTCCGCTTCGCCGCCGGGGCGCCTTCGCCGCCCGGGACCGGGCACTTGCACGCCCGGGCGGCGGCCGCGACGCTCACCACGGCGAAGGTCGCGGCGACACCGGCGGCCACCAGCGTGGCGCCGGCCGTTCTGTCGGTCATGGGGTCCTCCACGGGGTTCCGCAGGCGGGTCCACTTCGACCTGCTCCTTCATGCCACCGCCGGTCGAGCCCCAGCCGCATGAGGCCACGGTCCCGTCCCTGTCCCGTTGTGCTCGACCCGCCGCGAGTGGAGCACCGGAGCGAACAGGGGTGGACCGGGGCGGACCGGGGCGGACCGGGGCGGACCGGGGTGGTGGCGGGAACGGGTTCGTTCACTAACATCGTCAGTAGCCCCGGTGACGTCGACTGATGCTCGACGTCGTGGCAGGGGAAGTGCTTCACCATCGGGATCGAGGAAAGGCAACTGAAGAAGGTGCGCAACCATGACCGCTGAGACGGATGCCGGGCACGGACCGGTGACGGGTGCCCCGCTGCGGCGGCGCGGCGAGGCGCTGGAGAGCGCCATCTACGAGGCGGTCCTCCAGCAGCTCACCACCGACGGCTACGCCCGGCTGACCATGGAGGGGGTGGCCGCCGCCGCGCAGACCGGCAAGGCCGCGCTCTACCGCCGCTGGTCCTCCAAGGAGGAGCTGGTCAAGGACGCGCTGCGGGCCAGCCTGCCGCCCTCCGGCCCGGCCCCCGACACCGGCAGCCTGCGCGGGGACCTGCTGGAGGTGGTCACCAGGCTGCGCGCCGCGATGGTCAGCGAGCTGGGCGCCGCCGTGCGGGCCATCATGAGCGAGCTCGACCACCAGCGGGCGCACGCCTTCGTGGAGATCGTGCTGGAACGGGTCGTCCAGCCGACGACCGAGCTGATCGCCGAGGTGCTGGACCGCGGCACCGCTCGCGGCGAGGTCCGGCCCGGGGCGGTCACCCCGCTGGTCACCGACCTGGTGCCGGCGCTGATGCTGTACCGGATCAAGATGTGCGGCGGGGACGCGGTGCGGCTCGATCCTGCGGAGATCGTGGACGAGCTGCTGCTGCCGATCGTCCGTCCCTGACGGGGCCGTCCCCGAGCCCGCGGGGCACGGCGGGACGACCGGCAGCCGATCCGCTCAGGCCCCGCTGTGGCGGAGCATCTCCTCGCGCTCGACGACCTTGACCCGCTCGCGCTGCTCGGCCTCGCCGAGCGCGCGCTCGTGGGCGTCCAGCAGCTGCCACCCCTCCCAGGTGGTGAAGCGGACGCCCTGCGCGCGCAGGTGCTCCTCGACGGCCGCCGGGTCCGGCTCGACGGCGCCGGGCAGGCGGTCGGCGGCGTGGTCGTCCAGCAGGCAGGCGACGGTCTCGTTGGCGTCGCCCTTGGTGTGGCCGATCAGGCCGACCGGGCCGCGCTTGATCCAGCCGGTGACGTACGTGGCGGTGCGGTGCGAGCCGTCGCCGTCCAGGACCCGTCCGGCCCGGTGCGGAACGGTGCCCGAGACCGGGTCGAAGGGCAGCTTGGGCAGCTCGTCGGAGTAGTAGCCGACCGCGCGGTAGACCGACTGCACGTCCCAGTCGGTGAAGCTGCCGGTGCCGCGGACGTTGCCGGTGCCGTCCAGCTCGGTGCGCTCGGTGCGCAGGCCGACCACCCGGCCGTCCTCGCCGAGCACCTCCACCGGGGACTCGAAGAAGTGCAGGTACACCCGGTGCGGGCGGTCGCCGACGTCGCGGATCGCCCAGTTCTCCAGCGTGGAGGCGACCAGGTCCACGTGCTTGACCGCGCGGCGCTCGGCGATCGAGCCCTCGTCGTACTCGATGTCCTCGGGGGCGACGATCACCTCGATGGTGGGGGAGTGGTCCAGCTCGCGCAGCTCCATCGGGCTGAACTTGGCCTGGGCCGGGCCGCGGCGGCCGAAGACGTGCACCTCGACGGCCCGGTTGCGCCGCAGGCCCTCGTGGACGTTCGGCGGGATCTCGGTGGGCAGCAGCTCGTCGGCGGTCTTGGCGAGGACCCGGGCGACGTCCAGGGCGACGTTGCCGACGCCGAGGACGGCGACCTTCTCGGCCTCCAGCGGCCAGGTGCGGGGCACGTCCGGGTGGCCGTCGTACCAGGAGACGAAGTCGGCCGCGCCGTAGGAGCCGTCGAGCTGGATGCCGGGTATGTCCAGGGCGCGGTCGGCCATCGCGCCGGTGGAGAACACCACGGCGTCGTAGAAGCGGTGCAGGTCGTCCAGGGCGAGGTCGTTCGGGTAGTCGACGTTGCCGAACAGCCGGACCTGGGGCTTGTCGAGCACCTGGTGCAGGGCCGTGACGATGCCCTTGATGCGCGGGTGGTCGGGCGCGACCCCGTAGCGGATCAGACCGAACGGGGCGGGCATCCGCTCGAACAGGTCGATCGAGACACCGGGGTCCTGGGCGGCGTCGGACTTCAGCAGGGCGTCCGCGGCGTAGATGCCGGCGGGGCCGGCTCCGACGATCGCGACTCGGATCGGGCGGGGCATGACGAGTGGTCCTCCGGTCGGGCGCGGGCACAAAGGTGGTCTGAACCTTTGTAGCAAACCCTACGGATGACCTGGGAAGTAGGTGGTGGTGATCTATGGGGCCATAGGTCCGGCCTATGGCTCGGCCCGGGACCTGGGAGCGCCGGAACGGCCTGAGGGCAGCTCCTAGCGAGCCCAGCGGGCCGGGGCGGCCGTGACGGACTGGGGGAAGGCGAAGGCCCCGTCCGGATCGTAGCGGCGGGCCACGTCCCTCAGCCGGGGCAGGTTCGCGCCGTAGTAGGCGCGGCCCCAGTCGGGCAGCGTGCCGTCGATGTAGTTGACGTACGCGCCGCGCGCGCCGAGGTCGGCCAGGCCGTCGCGGATCGTGTTCACGGTGGTCCGGACCGGGTCCTCGCTGAGGGACGTGGCGGTGCCGTAGACCTGGGCGCTGGCGAGCGAGTCGCGGTGCGGGAAGGCGGTGGCGCCGGGCGCGAGCTCGCCGACCGCGCCGCCCAGCGAGTCCAGCAGCAGGTCGACGCCGGTGCGGCCGGCCATCAGCGCCGTGACCCGCGCCGGATCGAGCGGCGTCGGCCCCAGCATCCGGGAGACCGCGACGAAGCCGGTCCGGCTCAGCTTGCCGCCCTCCCAGGTGGGGTGGCACTCGGGGACGGTCATGGTCGAGCAGCCCGCCATGAACTTCATCGCGCCGAGGTAGTCCTTGGCGGAGACGCTGCGCGAGCTGGGGGCGGTGCCGGCCGCCGTCACCAGACGGTCGAGCAGCGGGTTGGCCGCGCCCGGGTCGCCCACGTAGCAGCCGACGATCCGGCAGCTGGGCGGCGTGCCGCCGTGGATCTGGCAGCTGGCCCAGAGCTCGTACGGTGCCCCGGCCACCCACGGCTGCCAGGCCCCGAGCACCTCCGGCACCGAGCCGGCCGGGAAGGCGAGCACGAAGACGGTCAGGCCGGGCGCGGGGGCGGTGGCGAAGTCGAACCGGGTGACGACGCCGAAGTTGCCCCCGCCGCCGCCGCGCAGCGCCCAGTACAGGTCGGGCTCCGCGGCGGGCGAGGCGGTGAGCAGGCGCGAGTCGGCGGTCACCACCTCGGCCGCGGCCAGCCGGTCGCAGGTCAGGCCGTACTTGCGGGTCAGCACGCCGAGGCCGCCGCCCAGGGTCAGGCCGCTGACCCCGACGGTCGGGCAGCTGCCGGCCGGGAGCAGTCGGCCCGCCCCGGCGAGCGCCGCGTACACCTCGATCAGGCGGGCCCCGGCGCCGACCTCGGCGGTGCCGTCGGGGAGCACCCGGACGTCGGCCATCAGCCGCAGGTCGATCACCAGCCCCCGGTCGGGGATGCTGTACCCCAGGTAGCTGTGGCCGCCGCAGCGGGCCGCGATCGGGATGCCGTGCCCGCGTGCCACGTCCAGGCAGGCCCGTACGTCGTCGGCGGACGCGCACCGCGCCACGGCGGCGGGCAGTTGGCCGTCGTTCAGCGTGTTGAAGCCGAGCCGGGCGGTGTCGTAGCCGGGGTCGGCCGGGAGCACCAGCCGGGTGCCCAGGCGGGCGCGCAGCGCCTGCCAGTCGGGCGGCGCGGCCGACCAGCCGCGGTCACGGGCCGGGAAGGCCGTGAGCGCCCGGGCGGGGGCGGCGCCGGCGGCCACCGCGGTGGCGGCGGCGCCGAGGGTCGCGAGGAAACGTCGTCGGTTCAGGTACATGGCGCGCCCTTCTCCCGGGCGACCGGCGACCGGCGCACGGGGTGCTGTCCAGCCGATCCTCACGCGGCGGCGCCGGGCGGGCCTGCGGGGCTGATCCTTCCGGCGCAGCGGCGGGTGGGGGCGCGGGCCGGTGGCTCCGGCCGGTCGTACCGACACGCACGAGCCCTGCCGTTGCTCGACTTGCCGCAGGCCGGGCGCTTGGATGGGTCCGCCCTGGTCAACGCCCGGACGCGGCCAGACGGCCCCCGGCAAGCCGAGGAGTCACCACCGTGAACGACACCCCCGACCCTGCCGCCGTGGCCCGTCGGATCGCCGAGCGGCGCGAACGGCTGGGCCTCAGTGAGGAGGCGCTGGCCCACCAGGCCTCGATGGCTCCCCGCTACCTGCGGTGTCTGCTGGACGCCGGGCCCTCCTTCGACCCCGGTGGCTTCGTCCGGATCGCCGCCGCCCTCGACAGCACCCCCGAGGAGCTGCAGTCCGGCCGGGCCGACGCCCCGCCCGGCCAGGGCGGCCCCGGCCCGCGCCCCCGGCTGCTCGACCTCACCGAGCAGGAGTGCTGGAAGCTGGTCGGCAGCCACGGCATCGGCCGGATCGCCCTGCCGGTCGAGCCGGGGCCGGTGGTGCTGCCGGTCAACTACGTGGTGGACCAGGGCTCCTTCGTCTACCGCACCGGCGAGCAGGGCTCCGCCGTCCCCGAGGAGGGCGCCGCGGTCGCCTTCCAGGTCGACCACATCGACGAGTACCTCGGGCGGGGCTGGAGCGTGCTCGCCCTCGGCCCGGCCCACTACGTGGCCGACCCCGTCGAGCTCGAGCGCCTGGCCGGCCTGCCCGGCGCGGCTGCCTGGGCGGGCGGGGACCGGCCGCGCTGGGTCCGGATCCGCCCGGAGGAGATCACCGGCCGCCAGCTGGTCACGGGGTGAGGCCCCCGCCCCGCCGCGCCCGGGAGTTCCCGCCGCGCCCGGGAGCTCCCGCAGGGTCGGCGGGGAGCCGCACGGCCCGTGGACGGGCGCGGCGATGACTGGTAAGCAGACCGGTGGCGGCCGCCGCGTGCCGACCGCCGTCCGGGACGTACCAGCAGGAGAGCAGGGGCGATGCGCAGAATTCTGATCGTCGGCGCCGGGCAGGCCGGACTCCAACTGGCCCTGGGGCTGCAGGCCCACGGCTACGACGTGACGGTGCTGACCGACCGCGGTCCGGAGGAGGTGCGCGGCGGGCGGGTGACGTCCAGCCAGTGCATGTTCGACTCCGCACTGCGTACGGAACGCGCCCTCGGCCTGGACCTGTGGGCCGACCGGGCACCCCGGATCGAGGGCATCGGGATGTCGGTCGCCATGCCGGGGGCGGAGCGGGTGATCGACTGGGTCGGGCGGTTGGAGGCCTACGCGCAGTCCGTCGACCAGCGGCTGAAGATGTCCACCTGGCTGGAGCTGTTCGCCGAGCGCGGCGGCCGGGTCGAGCTGCGCCGGGTGACGGCCGCCGACCTGCAGAACCTGGCCGGCTCGTACGACCTGGTGCTGGTCGCCTCCGGGAAGGGCTCGCCGGCCTCGCTGTTCGAGCGCGACGTGCTGCGCTCCCCGTACGAGCGGCCGCAGCGCGCGCTGGCGGCCGCCTACGTGCACGGGCTCGGGCCGCGCCCCGAGCACGACTTCCCGGCGGTGCGCTGCAACGTGGTGCCGGGCGTCGGCGAGTTCTTCGCGGTGCCGGCGCTGACGGAGGCCGGGCCCTGCGACATCCTGCTCTGGGAAGCCCAGCCCGGAGGCCCCGCGGACGCCTTCGACGGGATCCGCGATCCGTCCGAACACCTGCGGGTGACACTGGAGTTGATGAGGACCTTCACGCCCTGGGAGTACGACCGCACCCGCTCCGGTGTCGAACTCACCGACGCGGGCGCCACGTTGGCCGGGCGTTTCACCCCGGTGGTCCGCCACCCGATCGGCGAACTGCCCGGCGGCGGCCTGGTGCTCGGCGTCGCGGACGTGGTCGTCCTCAACGACCCGATCACCGGCCAGGGTTCGAACAGCGCCGCCAAGTGCGCCGACGTCTACCTGGAGGCGATCACCGCCCACGGCGACAAGCCGTTCGACCGTGATTTCCTGCAGTCCGCCTTCGACCGCTTCTGGCGGACGGCGGGCCCGGTCACCACCTGGACCAACGCGATGCTCGCCCCGCCGCCCCCGCACGCCCTCCAGCTGTTCGGCGCGGGAGGCCAGGTGCCGGCCGTCGCCGACCGCTTCGCCAACGCCTTCGACGACCCGGCGGACCTGGAGGAGTGGTACTTCGACCCGGCCCGGGCCGCCGCCTACCTGGCATCGGTCACGGGGGAAACACGATCGGACGACCGATAGGGCAACCGAACGGTCAAGAACTCCCCAAGTTCCGTACAGGCATGATCCGTTCATGGTGGGTTCTTCTCGCCCCCGGACGAGAGGGGGCGGCGTCCGGCCCGGCACCCGGGCCGGGCGGGCACGCGGACCAAGGGAGAAGAGCAGTGGCGGTCGACGGGGGAAACATGGCCCAGGCTGTGATCGATACGGCCTACAACGAGCGCAAACGGCTGCACACCGGCCGCAGCCGGACCGTCGCCGCGGTCTTCTTCGGCCTGCTGATCGCGCTCGGTTTCTTCCTGGCCCTGGTCGTCGGCAAGTCGGACCCGGACACCCCGCCGACCTGCGACGGCCAGACCATGACCCGGCACAGCGAGTGCCGGATCTGGTCCAGCCGCGGCGGCGGGGGCACCTACTCCTACGACGAGATGATCGACCGTCGGGAGTCCTCGAACGGGATGTGGCGGGTGGTCGGCTTCGGCGGCGCGGGCGTGGCCGCCGTCCTGCTGGTCGTCTCCGTCGCCAAGCTCAGTCCGAACCGCCCGTGGGGCAAGCCGGTCGGCGCCGCCTGCCCGCGCTGCCGGGAGCTCAACCTGCGGGAGAAGCACACCACGCACAGCGTCACCCGGGGCCGGACCACCCACCGCTACAGCGGCATCGTCACCCTCTGCACCCCGGCCTGCGGTTTCTCCTCGATCCGCCCGCGCTGACCGGTGCCGCGGGAGGCCCGGGCCCCGAATAGGTCCTCCCGCTCCCACCGGCTACGCTCGGCCCCGTCGAACGAACGATGGGACGGACCGAGTGGGCAGGTGGGAGCGGGCGCTGGACGCGGCCGGGGTGCGGGATGCCGGGCTGCGGGCCGACTACGGCAGGCAGCGGCAGCAGATGACCCGGTACCGAGGGGAGGCCGCGCTCGCCACCGAGCTGCTGCTGCCCGCGCGCATGGTCCCGCACGTGATCGCCGCCGCCGCCTTCATGCACCGCACCGACACCCTGCTCGACAGCGGTCCGCTCGCCGAACGCCGGGCGGCGTCCGCCCACTGGCAGCGGCAGGTCACCGACAGCCTCGCCGCCGGCCGCACCGACGACCCCGAGCTGCGCCCCCTGCTGCACAGCGTCGACGCCCACCCCGTCCTGCGGGAGCGAGTGCTGGACTTCCTCGCCGCGACCGGGGCCGACCTGGACTTCACCGGCTTCGCCACCGAGGAGGACTACCAGGCCTACGTCGACGGGTACTCGCTGCCCGGCTTCATGGTGGTCGCCGGCCTGATCGGCCCGGACGGCGACCAGAGCGACTACCGCGCCGCCTGCCGCACCTTCATCGACGGCAGCCAGCGGCTCGACTTCGTCAACGACCTCGCCGAGGACCTCGCCGACGGCCGGCTCGCCATCCCCGAGCAGACCCTGAAGGAGTACGGCGTCACCCGCGCCGACCTGGAGCAGGCCCGCGACCTGCCCGCCGTCCGGGCCCTGCTCGCGGACCTGCTCGACCGGGCCGACCGCACCCTCGCCGAGGGCAGGGCCGTCATCGACCGGGTGCCGCCCGCCCACCGGCCGATGGTGCGCGGCATCGTCGGCGTGGAGGAGCTCACCAGCGCCGCCGCCCGCGCCGACCTCGGTGCGCTGCTGCACCGCTCGGCGAGCCCGGCCAAGCCGGCCGCGCTGCGTCTGCTGGCCCGCGAGTACCTCCGGGCCCGTCGGCTGCGCGGCTGACCCGTCGTCGGCCCGCGCCGCCGACCGACCGACCGCCGCCGACCGACCGCCGGCGCGCGAATACCGCCGGCCCGCGAACAGGGCCGGCCCCGGACGCGCGTCGATCCGGAGTGTGTGGCACCGGTGAGGGCGGACGGGGGCGGCGTCCACAAACGGAACCTCTCTTTGTCGTAGTCGATTCGGCGGGTCTGTCAGCGCTATGTCCCGGGCCAGGTGGTCTGGCTAGCATGAGCCCGCTCAGCACGCAGGACCCAAAGACCCCAATCATTGGGAGGACCATCATGAGTGCCCTGATGACCGACATCCGTGATGCCGGCCTGCTGGAGATCGACGAGGACGCGATCGTCTTCGAGGACGAGCTCGACGCCGACCTCACCCCGGTCGCGTGCCTCGCCGACCCGTGGGTGACCTACGTCCCGACCCGCTTCCCCTGCGAGTTCAACTCCTGATCCGTCCGGATCCCGAAGCACGGCGGACCACGGTGGACCGGGAGAGGACGGAACGATGAGCACACCGCCCGACCCCGGCTCCGCCGCGGTCCTGGGACAAGAGGAACTCCGGTGCCGGGCCGAGGAACTGGCCGCCCGCACGCCCGGGCCGCACCGCCCGCTGCGCACCGACGGCCAGTGGTGGTACCTCCGGGACCCCCGGATGCCGGAGCTGGCCCACGGCTGGAAGCTCCACCTGTCCGCCCGCCCGGAGGGCTTCGCGGCCCTGCTCGACACGGCGCTGCCGATCCTGCTCGGCCGCGTCTGCGACGTGAAGTTCGCGGTGAGCACGGCGGCACTGTGGGAGCTGAACAGCGGCCGGCACGGCGCCGCCGCCGTGGGAAAGGCCGTCACCGTCTACCCCCGGCCGGAGGAAGTCCGTGCGCTGGGGCTGGAGTTGGCGCAGGCACTGGCCGGCCGGGAGGGCCCCGCGGTGGTGAGCGACCGCCCCGTGCGGCCGGACGCCCCGGTGCACTACCGCTACGGCCCGTTCCGCGTCACCGACGACGAGGCGCAGGCCGGCATGGCGGGCCCGGACGGCTCGCTCTTCCCCGGGCTGGCCGAGGCCCGCTACCGCCGGCCGCCCTGGGCGAGCGACCCCTTCCACGCGGCCGGCGCGCCCGCCCGCCCGGCGACCACCCGGGTCGGCGACGGCCGCTACCGGATCACCGCCGGCATCACCCGCGCACCGAGCGGCCACGTCTACCGCGCGGTCGAACTCGCCACCGGGCGCGAGGTGGTGGTCAAGCAGGCCCGGGCCTTCGTCGCCGAGGACGGCGCGGGCGTCGACGCGCGCGGCCGACTGCGGCACGAGCGGCGGGTGCTCGACGCGCTGGCCGGGATCCCCGGCGTGCCCGCGCTGGTCGACTACTTCCGGCACGGCACCGACGAGTACCTGGTCAGCGCCGCCCGCGGCCGGATCGACCTGCGCCGCGAGGTGCTCACCGCCGGGCCCTACGACGCCGACGCCGGCACCACGGGCGGACGCGACTGGTGGACGCTGGCCCGCCGGCTGCTGGAGGTGCTGGACGCCGTGCACGCCCGCGGCGTGGTGGTCTGCGACCTCAAGCCCGCCAACGTGGTGCTCGACCCGGACGGCCGGCCCGCGCTGGTCGACTTCGGCGTGAGCGCCCTCGCGGGCGAGCGCCCGCCGGGCGCCACCGCCGGGTACGGCCTGCCCGGCGCCACCGGTGAGGACCCCACCGAGGACCACTACGCGCTCGGCGCCACCCTGCACCACGCCCTCACCGGCCTCGACCCGGTGGTGATCGACCCGGACCCGGGGACCAACCGCGACCGCACCCTGGACTGCCTGCGCGCCGCCCTCCCGGAGCCCGGGCACCCGGCGGCCGAACTGGTCGAGGGCCTGCTGAGCTTCGACCCGGCGCGGCGAGCCGCCACGGCGGCCGGGCTGCGGGAGGGCGCGGTGCCCGTCCGACGGGCCGCCCCCACCGGTCGGGGCGGCGGCCGGCCGGCCGAGGCACTCGACCACACCGTCACCACCTGCGTCCGGATGGCCCGCGAGCTGGTCGCCGCCGGCCCGGGCGCCGGGCAGCCCCGGACCCTGCTCTCGCTGTACGACGGCGCGGCCGGCCTCGGCCTCGAACTGCTCCAGCACCCGGACCGACCGGACGCCCGGGCCGCCGCCGCCGAACTGGCCCGCTGGACGGCCGCCCACCCCGCCCTCGGCCAGCTGGACGGCTCGCTGTACCAGGGCCGTACGGGCGTCGACCTGTTCCTCGCCGAGGCGGCCGCCGCGCTGGGCACCGAGCCCCCGCGGCCCCGCCGGTACGAGGGGACGGGCGTGGACCAGATCGCCGGCACGGCCGGCATCGGCACCGGGCACCTGCTGCTCGCCGCCCTCGGCCCGGCGGCCGCATCGCACCGCGCGGCGGCGGCCGACTGCGCCGCCGACCTGGCCGGCCGGCCGCTGGACGACGTCGGAGAGGAACCCAACCCCGGCACCGCGGCCCTCGCGGAGGGCTTCGCGCACGGTCGCGCGGGCGTCGCCCACTTCCTGCTCGCCATGCCCGACGAGGCCTCCCGGCGCGCCGCCCGGGAGATCGTGGACGGACTCGCGGCCGATCTCCCCGGCATCATGGCCGCCGCCCGTGCGCCGGGGGCGACCCGGCGCTACCTCTCCTGGTGCCGCGGTCTCGCCGGGCTCGGCACCCTGCTGGTCCAGGCCGGCCGGCAGTACGGCGACGACGCGCTGATCGCCCTGGCCGCCGAGGCGGGCGACGTCTGCCGGACGCTCGCCCCGAGGACCGCCCAGGTCTTCCGCTGCTGCGGACTCGCGGGCGTCGGGGACCTGCTCGTCGACCTCGCGGTGACCACCGGCGAGGCCCGGCACTGGGCGGCCGCCGAGGACCTGGCGGCCCTGATCCTCACCCGGGCGGGCGGCAGGCCGAACCGGCCGCTGCTGCCCGGCCGCCGACCGGACGAGGAGGCCCGGGCCTGGGCGGTCGGCACCCCCGGCGTCACCACCTTCCTGCGCCGCCTCGCCCGCCGCGGCGGCCCCGTGCCGGGCCTGCTGCCGTTGCGCTGAACCCGCCGTCGCACGCCGGCCGCACCCCAGCACGGCCCGGGGGCGCGGTCGAGTGAAGAGCCGGTGTTCCATTTGCGGGGAAACGGTATTGAGCCGACCTGGCGAGGGCTACCGGCCAAGGTGGCGATGACCCTACCGGCCGCCGCCGCCCGCCGCCTAGAGTCGCCGTCGGGCGGCGCGAAGCCCGGGTCCGAGCGACCCGCGGTCGGCGCGCCCACGGGGGACCCGGCACATCCCGCAACATCCGACCGCAGGCGCGTCCTTCCGGTTCGACCGGCACGCCTGCCCACGTGAGGGAGAACGCCATGTCCGACATCACCGCGTCCCACATCGAGAGCCTCGACCTTCAGGACCTCGACCTCAGCGAGCTGACCGTCACCTCGCTGCGCGACACCGTCGCGCTGCCCGAGAACGGCGCCTCCTGGGGCTCCTGTTCCTGCCAGGCCTCGTCCTCCTGCGCGCAGCCGCAGGACATGTAAGGAACAGTCCGAAGCCGCCGGCCGGGCCCCGCGAGGCCCGGCCACGGTGCCAGGACGGACCCGGCGCGTCCGCCCGGACGCGCCGGGTCCGTCCCGCGTCGCCGGCCCTGTCGTGCGGGCCCGGTCCGACCGGCGGCGCCGCGGCCCGAACCGGACCAGTCCCACGAGACGCGCCCCAGGCCCCGTCGGAGGGAACCGCCATGCCCAACCGCGCCGCCCCGCCCCGGGACGCCCAAGCGCCGGCACCCGTACCGGCTCCGGCCGCGTACGCCGCGCGCTACGCCCTGGTGCGCTCCACCGTGCTCGCCCGGCCCGCCCAGCCCGCCGCCACGGCGCGCACCCGGGCGCTGCTGCGCGACCTCGCCGCCGCCGAGGCCGCGGCCGAGGCCCTGCGGGCGGACCTCTGCGACGAGCTGTACGCCAGCCGGAGCGGGCACGACGAGGAGTTCCACCGCCGGGTCGTGCTGCCGCTGCGCCGCGACCTGCACAACGGCCGCCCGCCCCGCCAGGCGCTGCTCGACCGGCTCGCCGACCTGCCGCGCCGCGTACCGCGGCTCGCCGAGTGGCTGGAGCTGCGACGGCTGCGGGCCCGACTGCTGGAGACGCTCGCCGACGCCGTCCCGCCCGCCCTCGCCGCCGAACGGGCCGCCCTCGCGGGTATCTGCCGGGAGCCCGCCTTCACCCGGGCCGTCGCCCTCACCAGCGCCGACCTGCTGCGCGCGGTGGCCAACACGGCGGGCGCGAGCGGGCAACCGCGCGGCCGGGCCCGCAAGGAGGAGGCCGCCGTCCTACGGCACGCCCTGCGGGCCACCGCCAAGACCAGCCCGCTGTCCTGGTTCACCGCCGTCGGCTGGGACGGCGAAGGGGCCGAGGACGCGGCGGGCGAGCCCCGCGCGGTCGTCCGGGAGAACCGGGCGCTGGTCACCGCGCTCGTCCAGGCCCTGCTCGAAGACCCCCGCCGCAGCCGTACGCTGCCGCACCGGATGACCAGCTCCGCCAGGGTCGCCGACGGCCGGGCCCGCTACGCCCGGGCCGAGACGCTGTTCGCGGGCGGGCGCTTCCTGGTCACCCGGGAGGAGGAGGTCGAGCTCGCCTCCCGGCCCGAACTGGCCCTGCTCGCCTCGCTCGCGGCCACCCCGGAGCCACCGGACCTCCTCGCCGCCCGGCTCGCCGAGGCCCTCGGGCGCCCGGGCGACGACCCGGCCGCGCACCGCTTCGTGGACCGACTCGTCACGGCCCGGCTGCTGGTGCCCACCGAGCCGGTCGACCCGCAGGACCGGCACCCGCTCCGGAGCCTGGCCGCGTGGCTGCGGCAGTGGCCCGAGGACGCCGAGCTGGCCCACCGGATCGAGCGGCTCGAAGGGGAGAGCGGCGAGTTGGCCGCGGCCCCGGGCGAGCACCGCCCCGCCCTGCTGGCCGCCCTCGCCGAGCGCTGGCGGCGGCTGCTGGCCGACGCCGGACGGCCGGTGCCGCAGGAGGCCGCGCCGCTCAGCGTCCTCAGCGAGGACGTCCACGCGCCGGCCCCGCCCGGTCGGCCCCGGCTGGGCGCTGCCGACCGGGCGGCGCTCGCCGAACTCACCGCGCTCGCCGAGCTCTTCGACCACGGACACCTGATGCGCCGGGCGGCCCGGGACCGCTTCGTCGCCCGCTACGGCGTCGGCGGGGTGTGCGAGGCGCCCTGGGAGTTCGGTGCCGACCTGGCGGACTCCTGGGCGGACACCACACTCCCGGCCGAACTCGCCGTGCTGCGCGAGGAGTTCGCGAACCTGCCGGAGCTGGACGGCGAACTCGTGCTCCCCGCCGGGCAGGTTCGCGCCCTGGCCGCCCGGCTGCCCCGGTGGACCGCGGCCCGGCCGCTCAGCTACTCCTGGTTCCTCCAACGCGACTCCGCGGACGGCTTGTTGTGCGTCAACCACGTCTACGGCGGCTGGGGACGCTTCACCAGCCGCTTCCTCGACGGCCTGGCCCCGCAGGCCGCCGACGAGGTCGCCCGGCAGCTGCGCTCCGGCCTCGGGGCCGGCGCCCGCGCCGCCCAGGTCCGGCCGGTCGGCGGATTCAACGCCAACCTGCACCCGAGGCTGGTCGCCGACGAGATCGGCCCCGACCGGCGGTGGACCGGCCTCGCCGAGTCCGACCTCGACCTCGTGCACGACCCGGCCGACGACCAGCTCCGGCTGCGGCTGCGAGCCACCGGCGAGCTGCTCGACGTCCTCTACCTGGGCTTCCTCGCACCGGTCATGCTGCCCCAACGGCTCGGCCCGCTGCTCAACGACCACCCCAACGGGGTCGTCGACTTCCGGTCGCCGCTGCCGCGCACCACCCTCGCCGCGCCCGGCGGCAGCGTGCTGCGCACCCCGCGGCTGCGCCACCGGCACGTCCTCCTCGCCCGCCGCCGCTGGCTGCTGCCGGCCGGAGTGCTCGACGCGCTGCGGGCCGAACTCGCCGCCGACCCGGGCCCCGACGGGGTCCCGGTCGCGGTCGTCGCCCGCTGGCGGGCCCGGCTCGACCTGCCCGAGCAGCTCTTCCTCCACCCCGCGCCGGCCGCCGCCGACACCCAGGGCACGCCCGGCGACGCCTTCGTGGCCCACCTGCGGGCCCCCAAGCCGCAGCCCGTCGACCTCGGCAACCCGCTGCACCTGCGCCACCTCGCCAAGTGGCTCACCCGGTACCCGCGCGGTGCGGTGCTGGAGGAGGCCCTCCCTGCCGTCGCGGGGCAGGCGGAGCCGACCCGGGCCATGGAGCTCGTGGTCGAGACGTACCGGCCCGGCCGGGAAAGCGCGGAGGAGGCCGGCGCCTTCGACACCGTCCGTACCGCCGGCACCGAGGAGGCGTCCGATGAGTGACCCGGCCGACGGCCGAGGGGCCGAGACCGCCTGGGACGTGGTCCTGTACCACTACCAGCCCGACAAGGCCCGCGCACTGCGCGAAGCCGTCCTGCCGCTGGCCCGGCAGGCGGCGGCCGAGGGCCTGGCCGCCCACGTCGAGCGGCACTGGCGGTTCGGGCCGCACCTGCGGCTGCGGCTGCGCGGCCCGCGGGCGCGGATCGCCGGGGCGGCGCAGCGGGCCGCCGAGACGCTGCGGGCCTGGGCGGCCGCCAACCCGTCCGTGGCCGACCGGACGGACGAGCAGCTGCTCGCCGAGGCCGCCGCCGCCGGACGGGCGGAGCTGGTCGCGCCGCCGTACGCCCCGCTGGTGCCGGACAACACCGTCGTGGCGGCGCCCGTCGACCGGTCCTCCGAAGACGCCCTGCGCGCTCTGATCGGTGCCGAATCCGCCGAACTGCGCGAGGAGTTGCTGCGCAGCGGCCTGCCCGCCCTCGACTCGGCCTGCCGGTTCCTCGGCGCCCACGGCGACACCGCGCAGGCGCGGGTGCAGCTGGTGCTCACGGCGCTCGCGGCCCACGCCACCGCACACCCGGACGGGCTGGTCGGCGCGCACTACTCGGTGCTCTCGCACCTGGAGGACTTCCTCGTCCACGAGGACCCGGACGGCAGCCTGCGGGCCGCCTTCGAGCGCCGCTGGGAGCACAGCGGACGGACGGTCACCGCGCTGGTCGGCCGGATCACCGAGGGTGGTGCGCGCGGCTGGGAGCGGGACTGGGCGCACTGGTCGGCCACCGCCTGGAGCCTGGCCGGGCGGCGGCTGGCGGCCGGCGCCGACCTCGGCGGCCGCCACGCCGAGTACCGGGAGCGCGCCGAGGCCCTCGGCGACCGGGCCACCGCCGAGCGCTGGAACGCCGAACTGCGTACCCGCTACAGCGAGTTCCATCGGCTGCTGCAGCGCACCGATCCCGACGGCAGGATGTGGCACCGGCCCGACTACCTGATCAACCGGGCCGGCACCAACGGCCTGTACCGGCTGCTCGCGATCTGCGACGTCCGCCCGATGGAGCGCTACCTCGCCGCCCACCTGCTGGTGCGCAGCGTGCCCGAGCTGACCGGGCACCGCTGGCAGGCGGTCCTCGGCGCGGCGGCGGAGTCGGGCGCCGAGGAGGAGTCGGGCGCCGCGAGGGTGCCGGGCGCCGCTGGACGCACCGGCCTGGAGGGAGCGGCATGACGGCCGAACCGGACGCCGTCCGGCCCCGCTTGCGCCCCGGGGTGGCGGTGACGCCCCTGCGCGAAGGGCTGCACCTGCGCGGCCGCGACGGCAGCGTCACCCTCGAGGGTAGCCGGGCGCTCCCGGCGCTGTGGCAGGTGCTCGCCGCCCGGCTCGGGCCGCAGGCGGAGGCCCTCGACACGGCCGTCGAGCCGAGGGTGGCCGCCGCGCTGGCCACCGTCACCGAACGGCTGCGCGAGCACGGCCTGCTCGTGGACCACCCGGACGGGGCCCGACTGCCCTCCTGGCCGGGCGCGGTGGCGGACGACCCAGGCGGGGCGGCGGCGGCCCTCGCGGCCGCCCGTCCGGTGGTGGCCGCCGCGGACCCGCACGGCGCGCCGGCCCGTGCGGTGGTGCGCGCCCTGGCGCGGGGCGGGACGGCCGCCCCGACGGTGGTTGCCGAACCCGGGCTGCCCGCCGGCCGGGTGGTGGCCACGGCGGACGGCCCGGCGGGAACGGCGGTGGCGGTCGCGCTGCAGTACGGCGCGGACGGCGGCTTCGTCACCGAGCCCGCCGACCCGGCCCGGGCCCGGACGGACGCCACGGCGCTCGCCGCCCGGATGGGCCTCGACCCCGCTCCGGAGCCGCCGCCCGTGCTCCTCGCGCTGCTCGCCGCCGCCGGCGCCCAGCGGCTGCTCTGCGCCGTCGCGGGCCTGCCGGACCCGGGCGAGCCGGCCGACGATCCGCGGCTGCTCGACGGGCGCCCCACCGTACTGATCGCCGAGGCCCGTCCAGCGCAGGCCGAGCACCACCCGTGGGCGGCGGGCCCCGGGGCCGTCGCCGCTCCACCCGGGAGCCTCGCCGAGGCGCTGCGCCGGGTGAACGCCCTCGGCGACCCCCGGCTGGGCGTACTGGACGCGCCTCTGCCGGGCGACCTGCCGCAGCTGCCCCTGGCCCTGGTCTCCTGCGACACCCCCTCCGGCCCGCTGGCGGCCGGGGCGGTACGGACGGACCTGGCCCGGCTGGCCGCCGCCTGCCGCTCCGCCGAGCTGCACCTGGCGGCGGTGGGCGGGGGAGCCGCGCCGGTGGTCGGCGCCGACCCGGACCACGCCCTCGGCCGGGCCCTGCGCCGGGCCCTCCTCGCCCGGCCGGTTCCGGACGGCCGCGCGGTGCCGGAGTCCGCCTGGCGGGAGCATCCGCAGGCCGGGCACTGGTACGGCGTGCTGGCCCGCCGGCTCGGCCGCGCACCTGATCTGACGGTTCGTCAACTATCCGACGGGCCGGTATACCTGGCTCGGGCCGAGGGGGGCCGTTCGGTCGAGGCCAGTGCCGCCGACGCCGTCGCCCACGCCGCACTGGCCGCCCTCACCCGCCTGCTGGCCCGGGACGCCGGCCTCGCCCCCGCCCACCACACCACCCTGTCCGGCGCCGCCGCCCCGCTCGCCGCCGCCGGCCGGACCCCGGCGGCCTGGACCGGCCTGGGCTCGGCCGATCGCTGGCTCGCCGACATCGCCGACCGGGAAGCGGACCTGCGGGCCGCCCTGGTCCGGCTCACCGGCCCGCACACCACCCGCTGGCAGCCCGCCACCCCCGGGGCCCGCCCGTTCGCCGACGCCCTGGACGGCTGCGGATTCACGGTCCTCGTCGCCGAAGGAGGCCGCCCATGAGTGAGCCGTCCATGAGTGAACTGCCCGCGAGTGCGCCCGCGAGCGAGCCGCCCCTGAGCGAGCCGCCCCTGAGTGAACTGCCCACGAGTGCGCCCGCGAGCGAGCCGCCCCTGAGCGAACCGCCCCTGAGTGAACTGCCGGTCCTCACCCCGGCCGAGGCACTCGACACCACGAGCGGCACCGCCGTCGTCCACCTCACCGAGTGGACCCTCGGCCTGGCCGAGCGGCTCAGCCGGCACGCCCTGGCCCACCACGTCCGCCTGGTGCCGGTGCGCGAGGACGGCGCGCTGACCGTGGTCGGACCGGTGCTCGCCCCCGGCGCGCCGGCCTGCCTGGCCTGCGTCGAGTACCAGCGGCTCGCCAGCGCCGGCGGCCGGGTGCCCTGGCAGAGCCCGGCCCTGGCGCTCGGGGGCACCGGCACCCCGGCCTTCGCGGAGGCCGTGGCCGTGCTCGCCGCGGACCTGGCCGCCGCCCCGTCGCCGCCCGACGGTGCCGTGGTCCACGTGGTGCACGGCGGCCGGGCCACCTGGTCCACCCACCGGGTCCGCCCGGTCGGCGGCTGCGAGGTCTGCCATCCGCTGCCGGCCGACACGGCCGAGGCCGCCCGGCTGCCCGCCACCCCGCGCCCGCTGCCCGACCCGGCGGTGCTGCGCGGGTCCAACGACCGTACGGACGCCGGGCAGTTGCGGGCCGAGCTGTACGACGAGCGGTTCGGCCCGGTCCGCCGGCTGTTCCGCACCGAGGACTCGGCCTTCGCCCTCACCACCGCCTGGGTGACCGACGGCCGGGCGCTCGACGACGGCGGGTACGGTCGCGCCGCGGACTTCCGTTCCAGCGAGCGGATCGCGCTGTTCGAGGCGGTGGAGCGGTACGCGGGCATGCGGCCGCTCGGGCGCCGCACCGTCCTGCGCGCCTCCTACGCCGAACTGGCCCGTGAGCTGGGCCCGGACGCCGTCCTCGACCCGGTCCGGCTCGGCCTGCCCGACGACGCCCATCCGGACCTCCCCGCCCCGGTCGCCGCCCCGTACACCCCCGAGCTGGAACTCGACTGGGTGCACGGCTGGTCGCTCACCCATCGCCGCCCGGTCGCCGTCCCGGAACGCGTCGCCTACTGGGAGGTGCCCGGCCGCGACCGCCCCCGGGTGGTCTACGAGTCCTCCAACGGCTGCGGCCTGGGCAACAGCCCCCAGGAGGCCGCGCTGTACGGTCTGTTCGAGGTCGCCGAGCGCGACGCCTTCCTGATGGCCTGGTACGCCCGCACCCCGCTGCCCGGCATCGCCGTCCCCACCGAGGACCCGCAGATCGCCGAACTCGCCGACCGGGCCGAGCTGTTCGGCTACCGGCTCACCCTGCTCGACGCCACCAACGACCTCGGCGTGCCCGCCGTGATCGCCCTCTGCCGCCACCGCGGCGACCACCTCGAAGCCCCGCGCACCCTCCTGGCCGCCGGAGCCCACCACGACCCCCGGACGGCGATCCGCTCCGCCGTCGCCGAGGTGGTCACCAACGTCCAGGAGGCGCCACACCGCTCCACCGCCCCGGGCGGGCCGCGCGACCCGCGGCGGCTGCGGCCGATGCTGGAACGGCCCGAGCTCGTCGTCTCCCTGGACGACCACGTCGGCCTCAACACCCTGCCCGAGGCCCAGCCCCGCCTGGACTTCCTCTTCGCCGGGCCGCCGCCGGTGCCCTGGACCGAGCGCTGGCCGGGCGCCCCCGAACCGGTCACCGACCTCACCGACCTGCTGGAGCGGACCGTCACCCGGCTGGCGGCAGAGGGCCTGGAGGTCCTCGTGGTCACCCAGGACGAGCCCGGCGCCCGCGACCGGCTCGGCCTGCACTGCGCCAAGGTCGTCGTCCCCGGCACCCTGCCGATGACCTTCGGCCACGCCAACCGTCGCACCCGCGGCCTGCCCCGCCTGCTGGAGGTGCCGCACCGCCTCGGCCGCACCCCCGCGCCCCTGCGCCACGACGAACTCCCGCTCCACCCGCACCCGTTCCCCTAGCCTTCCGGAGAGCATGCGATGACCACCCACGCGCGGCCGGCCACCACCTGGCACAGCCTGCACCTCGCGCTGCCGCTGCCCGCCCGCGAGGCCGACGCCTTCCTCACCGAGGACCTCGCCCCGCTGATGGACGGGCTCGCCGGTACCGAGTGGTTCTTCATCCGCTACGGCGAGGGCGGTCCCCACCTGCGCATCCGCCACCGCGGCCCGGGCCCGGCGCCCGCCGACCTCGCCGCCGAGCTCAGCCGCCTCGCCGGCCGCCGCACCCCGCCCGACGGCCCCTTCGCGGACGGGCACGGCAGCGTGACGGAGGTCCGGTACGAGCCCGAGACCGAACGCTACGGCGGCGCGGCCCTGCTGCCGATCGCCGAAGAGGTGTTCACCCACTCCACCCGCGCCGCCGTCGGTGCCCTGCACACCCTCGGCGAGGACTCCGAGAACCGGCTGCCGCTCGCCCTCGACCTCGCCCACACCACCGCGTACGCCCTCGGCTTCGACGAACTCGGGGCCTCCCGCTGGCTGCGCCGCCACGCCGCCGCCTGGCGGTGGGTCACCGAGTTCCAGCCGCTGCCCGGCGCCGCCGTGCACACCCGGGTCAACACCGTGTTCGCCCGTCAGCGGCGGGCGCTGGCCCGCCGTGCCCAGGAACTGCGCGCCGCACTGGAGGCGGGAACGGCCGCACCCCGGCTGGGGGACTGGGCGGCGCGGGTCGCCGAAGCCGCCGCACGGATGCGGGCGGCCGCGCCCGTCGGGGCCACCGCGCCCGCCGCTCCCGCCGGGGCCGAGGAGCGCCTGGAGTGGATCTGGGCCTCCCAGCTGCACATGCTGTTCAACCGGCTCGGCGTCGGCCCCGACGAGGAACGGGCGGTGTGCCGCCTCGCCGCCCGCACCCTGCTGGAGACCGGACAGCCGTTCACCTTCTTCCCCGCCGACCACCACGCCCCGGACCACCAGTACCTGGAACGCAGCAAGTTCCAGATCGGCCGCGGCGAGGACACCGCCCTGCGCGACCTGCCGCACCCCCCGGCCCCGCGCCCCCGCCCCGACGACCTCCCGCTGCCCGCCGACCCGCTGCCGCCCGTCACCCTCGCCGACGCCCTGCGCACCCGCCACTCCACCCGGGGCCCGCTGACCGGCCCGCTCACCGCCGGCGCCCTCGGCGGACTGCTCTGGTCCGCCTTCACCCCCGAGCCCGGCACCGGCCACCGCCCCTACCCGAGCGCGGGCGCCCTGCACACCGTCCGGCTGCGCCTGCTCGCCCTCGCCGTCGACGGCCTGCCCGCCGGCACCTACCACTGCCTGCCCGAACACCGCAGCCTGCGCCGGGTCGGTCCGGCCCCCGCCCTCGACGACCTCAAGGCCCTCTCCTCCTACCTCTCCCGCCCGGCCGAGGACCCGGACGCCATCGGCATCGACCGGGCCCCCGCCGTCCTCGCCGTCTACCTCGACCTCGCCCACCTGCGCCGCCGCTACGGCCTGCGCGCCCTGCGCCTCGGCCTCCTGGAAGCCGGCCACCTGACCCAGAACCTGCTCCTCACCTCCGCCGCCTTCGGCCTCGGCACCACCCCCCTCGGCGGCCTCCAGGACGACCTCGCCCACGAACTCCTCGGCCTCGACGACCTCGGCGAGCCGATCCAGTACCTCCTCCCGCTGGGCCGCCCGGGGACCGCCGGGGCGAGCGTGGAGTGAGCACCCGCGGCCCGTGACGGACCACGGCGTCACGCACTCGCACGAGGGTGTGGGGCGTCGATCCGAGGCCCCACACCCATCAGGAGCGATCAGGCAGGCCGGTTCACGGCGTCGCGGGCGTGCCCCGAGCCGGCTGCCGGCCGCCGAAGAAGACCTGCACCTCCCGGATCAGCCCGCCCTGGACCGTGATCGCCTCGACGTTGCGGTAGCGGTCCCCCGTGGTCAGCTCGTACTCGTAGTAGGCGAAGACGAGTTCCTCGCCCGCGGGCGTCACCCGCAGCAGCCGCTGCTCCGTGAACCGGTCGGCGGTGGGGAAGCACCGGCGGAAGAAAGCCGCCTTGTCGATGCGGTCGTCCTGGGGGCTGGTGAACGTGAAGTCCTCGGCGTACAGCGGCAGGGCCGCCTCCCGGTCCTGCGAGCGGTAGCAGCGGAACGCCGCCTCGACGACGCTCGCGGGGGTGCCGTTCATGCGATCTCCCTGGTTCGGCTTCAGTCGGCCAGCCCCAGCGGGTCCGGGGCGGGGTCCAGGAGCTGCGGGCCGTTGTTGCGGACGCTGTTGACGGTGGTGGGGACCGCGCGGACGCGCAGGTCGCCGTCGGCGGGGCGGCGCAGCAGGTGGTGGAGTTCGGCGGGGTCGGTGTGGGCGGGGGAGAGCCAGGTGGGGAGGTCGTCGAGGGCGATGGTGAGCGGCATCCGGTCATGGACGCGGCCGGCGGAGTCGGTGGCGTCGGTGGTGATGACGGTGGCGGTGGCCAGCCAGGCGAGCGGGTCGTCCTCGGGGCGGGTGCGGTCGCGCCAGAACTCGTAGAGGCCGGCCATCAGCATCACGCCGCCGGTGCTGAGGAAGTACGGCTGCTTGTACTTCTTCCGGTCGGCGCCGGCGGGGACCTCGCGCCACTCGAAGTAGCCGTCGGCGGGGATGACGCAGCGGCGGGCGGTGAAGGCCTTGCGGAAGGCGGGCTTGGTGTCGACGGTCTCCGAGCGGGCGTTGATCATGCGGGCACCGCCGGACGGGTCCTTGGACCAGGAGGGCACCAATCCCCAGCGCAGTGGGCGCAGTTGGCGCAGCACCTCGCCGGTGTCCCGGTCGACGCGTTCCAGGACGGCCGGCACCGGGTCCGTCGGGGCGACGTTCCAGCTGGGGGCGAAGGTCTCGGCCGGGTCCCAGCGGAGCTCTCCGAGCAGCGAGACGAGGTCCTGGGGCGTGGTGGTGGAGACGAAGCGACCGCACATGCCTCCCAGCCTCCCACGTCGCACGGACGGCAAACGTTCAACGGGGCGCCTGTGCGCCAGGGGTGTGGCCGAAGGCGCGGCGGAACACGTCGATGAAGGCGCTGGCCGAGGCCCAGCCGCAGCGGTGCGCGACGGCGGTGACCGGCAGGCCCTCGGCGAGCAGGACGAGGGCGTGGTGCAGCCGCAGCTGGGTGCGCCACTGGGGGAAGGTCAGGCCGAGGTCGGCGCGGAACAGCCGGGACAGCGTGCGGTCGCTGGCGCCGACGGCGCGGCCGAGTTCGGCCAGGGTGCGGCCGTCGGCCGGGTCGGCATCCAGCAGCGCGCACAGGGCCCGCAGGACCGGTGCGGCGGGGGTGGGCAGGTGCAGGGGCTGCTGGGGGGAGGCCCGGAGCTGGTCGAGCAGGACGGCGCGCAGTCTGGCGCGTTCAGGGGTGTCCCGCTCGGGACTGCGGGTGTGGGCGACGATCAGTTCGCGCAGCAGCGGGCCGACGGCGAGGACGGTCGGGCGGTCGAGGCCGAGCGGGTTGTCGGCGGCGGGCAGGCCGACCAGGTGGAGTTCGAGTTCGCCGTGGGCCTGGTGGGCGTGGACGGTGCCGGCCGGGATCCAGAGCGCGCGGTTGCCGGGGGCGACCCAGGAGCCGGCGTCGGTGGTGATGCTCAGCACGCCGCGGGCGGCGTAGGCGATCTGGTGGTCGTCGTGCCGGTGCGCGTCGATGGCGCCGCCGGAGGGCAGCAGGCGGGCCTCGGTCGACGCGACGGGAGTGTGGCGGATTCTCGGCATCGGATGGCAGGTTATCGGAAGTCCGACAGCGGGTGCGGGCCCGAGGCTGGCGGCATGCCGATGAACTCCGACCGTAGGTCGATCCTGGGGCGGCAACCTGGGCTTCGCGGCCGCGCCGCTGCTGGTCGCCGCCGTGGTCGGGACGGGCGGCCTGCGGCTGACCCCGCTGCTGGCCCTGCCCGCGCTCGCGGGCGCCGCGCTCTGCCTGCCGGTGCTGCGCGAGCTGGAGCGGCGCCGGGCGGCCGGGGCGGAGCGGCCACCGGCGCCGGCCAGCGACGACCGGGTGGCCTTCCTGAAGCTGTCGCTCGCGGTGGTCTGCCGCTCGATCGCCTTCGTCGGGCTGAGCACCTTCCTCTCCCTGTTCACCACCCAGCGCCTCGGCGGCGGTCCGGCGGCGGGCACCGCGGCGCTGGTGGTGCTGTACGCGGGCGGCGCGGTGGGCTCGGTGCTGGGCGGCGCGCTGGCGGACCGGTGGGGGCGGGTCGCGGTGTCCCGCTGGTCGTACCTGGTGGCGGCGGTCGCGGTGGCCGGGCTGCTGCTGGTGCCGGGCCCGGTGCTGTACCTGTTCGTGGCGCTGACCTCGGCGGGGCTGTACGTGCCGTTCTCGTTGCAGGTCACCCTCGGGCAGGACTACCTGCCGTCGCGGATCGGCACGGCGAGCGGGATCACCCTCGGGCTGACGGTCAGCATCGGCGGCCTGGCGAGCCCGGCGATCGGCGGCCTCGCGGACGCGACCTCGCTGCGCACGGCACTGCTGCCGCTGGTGCTGATGCCGGTGCTGAGCTGGGCGCTGTTCCGGACGCTCCCGGAGCCGGCGCTGCCGGAGCCGGTGAGGCCGGGGCCTGCCGGCGACGATGCGGCGGCGACGCGGGTGGCACCGGTCAGGAAGTGACCGCCGCGACCACCTCCGCGTAGGCGTCGAACAGCCGGGGCGCGCCCGGTCGTGGGTCGGCGAGCAGCAGGGTCCAGCAGCGGGCGACCAGTGCGCGCGCCTCGGCGCCGGGCCAGGGCTGTGGCAGCAGTTCGGGTGGCAGCAGCGGGTCGGGCTCGGTGGCCTCGGTGAAGACGGCGGCCAACTCGACGGCCACGGTCAGCAGTTCGGTGTCCGACAGGCCGCCCGCGGCGAGCCGGGCGAACTGCTCGGCGGCGAAGGCCGCCAGGCGCCGATGGCCCTCGGCGAGTTCGTCCAGCGGCCACCAGCGGCGGGCGAGTTCCCGGGGGTCCGCGGTCTCGCCGGTGTGCAGGTCGCGGGTGCCGAGCAGGGTGAGGTTGCCGAGGACGCCCAGGGCGCCGGCCGCCTCCCGGACGTCCGGCTCCCAGGGGTGCGGCGAGACGTAGAGCCCGTTCTGCACGGGGGCGCCGCCGAGCCGGAGCAGGGTCTCGCGCAGGGCGTCGCGGGCGGTGCGCTCGCGTTCGGGGACGGCGAATCCGGCCAGGTGCCAGACGCCGTCCCAGGGGGCCTCGCCCCGGTCCTGGGCGTACATCAGGGCGAGGTACCCGACGTCCGGTTCGATCTCCCGCCGGGTCGCGGCGGTGGCGCGCAGCAGCGCCCGGCGGCCGCGGCCCTCCTGGACGAAGCGGCCGTCGGCGGTGAGGCGTTTGATGGTGAGCCGGACCTGCTGGTCGCTCATGCCGAGCCGGCCGGCCACGGCGTAGAGGTCGCCGCAGTCGACCGTTCCGTCGGCGCGGACCATCGCGTCCACCAGCACCCGGGTGGGGATCTCCTGCATGACGATCATCCTAGTGCGTTCATATCTGCTACGGTCGTTTTTGAAACGATCGATTGAAGGATGAACGCTATGGAGAAGCCGAAGACGGCGAAGACGGCGAAGACGCCGAGGGCGCGGGGAAAGCACCGCCGGCTCTGGGGATCGCTGCTGGCCGTGGCCGTGCTGCTGGCCGGCGCGGGCGGCTGGGTGGTCTACCAGAACGAGTACGACCTCACCGAGGAGCGGGTCACCGTCACCGGCGGCAAGCAGCCGCTCCAGGGCGTGCTGGCCCGCCCGACCGGCGGCCACGGACCGTACGGACTGGTGGTCTTCGTCCACGGCGACGGACCCGTGGACGCCACCCACGACACCTTCTACCGGCCGCTCTGGGAGGCCATGGCCAAGGCCGGCTACGCGACGCTGTCCTGGGACAAGCCCGGCGTCCACGACGCCCCCGGCAACTGGCTGGACCAGAGCCTCCAGGACCGCGCCGACGAGACCCTCGCCGCGATCCGCTGGGCCAAGGCGCAGCCCGGCATCGACCCGGACCGGATCGGGCTCTGGGGCGCCAGCCAGGCCGGCTGGGTGATGCCCAAGGCCGCCCGGCAGTCCCCGGACGTCAAGTTCGTGATCGCCGTCGGCCCCGCCGTCAACTGGCTCCGGCAGGGCCGCTACAACCTGCTCGCCGAGCTCAGGGAACGGCACGCCTCGCCCGAGGAGACCGCCGCCGCCGTCGCCCGCAGCGACCGCAACCTCGCCGCCCTGCGGTCCGCCGGGACCTTCGAGCAGTACCGGGCCGCCGGCGGCGACATCGAAGGGCTGACCCCCGAGCGCTGGGCGTTCAACAAGCGCAACCACCTCGCCGACGCCACCGAGGACCTCGCCGCCCTGCGGGTGCCCGTGCAGCTCGTCCTCGGCGGCCGGGACCTCAACGTCGACAGCGACGACACCGAGGCCGGCTACCGCCGCCTCGTCACCACCCCGGGCCTGCTCCGGGTCCTGCGCTTCCCGGACGCCACCCACAACCTCGTGCCCAAGGACGTCGAGGACTCCGAACTGCGCAGCACCTTCCTCGCCGTCGCCGCCCCGCGCTCGCTGTTCGCCCCCGGCTACCTCGACGGCATGCGGAACTTCCTGACCTCGCTCGACCACCGGAAGGGCTGACCCACGATGAGACTGCTCGCCCTCGGCGGAGCCGGCGCGATGGGCCGGGTCGCCGCCCGGGTCGCGGCCGCCCTGCCCGGCGTCCACGAACTGGTGATCGCCGACCGCGACCTCGACGCCGCCCGCCGCGCCGCCGCCGCACTCGCCGTCGGCGCACCGGTGCCCGTCCGCGCGAGCCGGGTCGACGTCACGGACGGCCCACGGCTGCGTGCCGCCCTCGCGGACGCCGACGCCGTGCTGAACACCGTCGGCCCGTACTACCGCTACGGCCTCGACGTCCTGCGCGCCGCGATCCGCACCGGCACCCACTACCTGGACATCTGCGACGACTGGGAACCCACCGTCGCGATGCTGGAACTGGACGAGGAGGCCCGCGCCGCCGGAGTGCGCGCGGTGCTCGGCATGGGCGCCAGCCCCGGCGTCAGCAACCTGCTCGCGGCCCGGGCCGCCGCCCGCCTCGACACCCTGACCGACGTGTACACCGCCTGGCCGGTGGACGTCGGCGACCAGCCGGGTGCCTCCCGGCCCGCGAGCTCCGAGCCCGCGCCCTCGTCGGCCGACAGCTCGCCGACCGACAGCCCGCCGGCCGACACCTCGCCGCGTGACGCCAACGGCGAGATCTCCGCCGCCGCCGTGCACTGGATGCAGCAGATCAGCGGCACCGTCGCGGCGGTCGAGGGCGGCCGGCTGGTCCGCCGGCCCCCGCTGCGCCCAGTCACCCTCGACCTGCCCGGCGGCCACCGCGGCACCGCCTACACCGTCGGCCACCCGGAGCCCGTCACCCTGCACCGCAGCCTGCGGCCCGGCGGCGACGCGGCCAACCTGATGGTGGTGACCGTCGGCACCGCCGCCTACCTGGACGTGCTGCGCGACGACCTCGACGCCGGACGGCTGACCAACGAGACCGCCGCCGCCGACCTCGACCGCCCCACCGTGCGCCGTACCCTGCGCGCGGCCGTCCGCGCCCCCCGGCTGCGGGGCCCGGGCACCCTCCCGCCGTTCTTCGCCGCCGCCACCGGAACGCGGGACGGCCGCCCGGCCGTGGCGCTCGCCCGGCTGACCGGCGCGGAGCGGTTCCTGGCGGACATGGCGGAAGCCACCGGCGTCCCGGCGGGGCTGGGGCTGGCACAGCTGCTGGACGGCACGGTGCGGCCGGCCGGGGTGCACCCGCCGGAGGCGGTGATCGACGCGGATCGGTTCTTCGCCGACCTGGCGCGGCAGTGCCCGGGGGTGGCGGTGGTGGAGGACCTGTAGGCCGGGAGCCGACTGCCGCGCCCACAGGTCGTGCAGGTCGGGGACTCATTCGCCGCGCGGCTCGTTCTCCGTCCACGGGCGCAGCTTCTCCGGGTTGCGGACCGCCCAGATGCGGGTGATCCGGCCGTCCGCCAGCTCGAACGCCGCCACCGTCGCGGTGCGCCCGCCGTGCTGGGCGACCAGGCCGGGGCGGCCGTTGACGGTCCGTTCGAGGAGCGTGAGCCCGGGGCCGGCCCTGTCGGCGAAGTGGATCAGGTACTGGGCGATCCGCTCGCCGCCCCGGACCGGGCGGAGGGCGGCGCCGGCCACTCCGCCGCCGTCGGCCGTCATCGTGGCGTCGGGGGCGAGCAGGGCGACCAGGGCCGCGATGTCCCGGGCCTCCCAGGCCTCCTTGAAGTGCCGCACCAGACCCGCCTGCGTACCCGTCGGCGCCGTCGGGGCCTGCGCGGCCCTGATCCGGCGGCGGGCGGAGGTGGCCAGCTGCCGGCAGGCCGCGGGGGTCCGGCCGACGATCTCGGCGACCTCGGGGAAGGGGTAGCGGAAGACGTCGTGGAGGACGAACGCCACCCGCTCGGCCGGGGTCATCGCCTCCAGCACGACCAGGAAGGCCATGGTCACCGACTCGTCCAGGGTCACCCAGTCCGCGGGATCGGCCGGTTCGCCGCGCCCGCCGGCCGGTCCGCCGATCCACTCGCCGCGGTCGGGCAGCGGCTCGGGGATCCACTCGCCCACGTAGCGCTCCCGGCGGGCCCGCGCCGATCCGAGCAGGTCCAGGCAGACCCGGGTGGCCACCGTGGTCAGCCAGGCGCCCGGCGAGGCGATGGCCTCCTGCTGTCGCGGGGACAGCGCGTACCAGCGGGCGTACGTCTCCTGCACCGCGTCCTCGGCCTCGGCCAGCGAACCGAGCAGCCGGTAGGCGAGGTTGATCAGCTGCCGCCGCTCGCCGACGATCACGCTCAGCTCCGGTACGGACCGCCGCTGCCCCGGCTCGGGTGGGGTGTTCATGGTCGGGGCCACTCCCTGCTTCGTCCGCGGGCCTCACACTTCGCCGACCTGTGTCGTCGGATTAGCGGGACACTATCGATCAGCTGCCGCGAGGCAGAAGAGGGGAGCGCATCATGGCCATCGGGATGACGGCGGGGACGGCGACGGACACGGCGGCGGACACGACAGCGGGGCAGCGCACCCACACCTTCCTGCGGGTCTCCGTCGCGCTCCAGACCGCGACCGTCCTCCTCCAGGCGGTCTCGGCCGGCCTGCTGCTCTCCACCTCCTACGGCGAGCAGCTGCACGGCATCGGCGCGCGGGTGATGTACGGGGCCTCGATGCTGTACGTGCTCGCCGCCGTCCTGGCCTGGCGGCCGGGCGGCGGCTCGCCCCGCCCGATCCTGTACGCGTCGGGCTTCCTGGTGCTGGCCTCGGCGCAGGTCGTCCTGGGGATCGCGCACGTGCCGTCGGTCCACGTCCCGCTGGGCGTGCTCATCTTCGGCCTGAGCGTGGCGGTGCTGGTCCGGATGCCGGCCGCCCGCTCGGTGCGGCGGGCGGCCGGCCCGGGGCTTCCTGATTCGGTCGGACCCCGAGCCGACTGATTCGGGCGGACCCGGGGCCTCCTGACGCGGTCGGCGCCCCGGGTCCTCCTGTCGCGGTCGGCTCAGGAGCCGAGGGTCCAGCTCTGGCCGGTGGCCGGGCGGGTGGTGACGGGGGTTCCGGCGGTGCCGGCGCCCGCGTCGAGGGCGAGCCCGGTGGCGACGTTGGTGACGGTGACGGTGCCGGGGGTCGAGCCCTGGATCAGCTTCCACTCCTGCCAGGGGTTGCCGGGTGCCAGGTCGAGCAGGTAGGCGCTGTAGCCGGCCGAGTTCCCGGCGGAGAGCACGGTGTGCCGGTGGGTGCCGGTGGCGCAGTTGTCGCTGATCCGCACGGTGCCGTCGGGGTTGCCGGTGAAGGTCCACTGCTGGGCCGGGTCACCGGGGCGCACGGGCTCCAGGTCGGTGATCGAGCCGATCGGCGCGGTGCAGGAGCCGAGCAGCGACAGGGCGAGGCCACCGCTGGTCAGCGTGTGGTACTTCCCGTCGTCGACGACGCCCGAGCCGCCCGCCGCCTTCGGGGTGAGCCGGTAGAGGGCCGCGCCGTGGGCCGGGAGCGGGGCGCCGAGCGATCCGGTGACGGTCGAACTCGCGCCCGTCCACAGCTCCTTGGCCTGGTAGCCGGAGCCGCCGAGGCCGAGCTCGGTGAGGCTGGTGGTGACGGTGCGCCCGGCCGACGGGTCCTGGTTGACCAGCAGCACGGCGGTGTCGCCGTTGGCGAGCTGCCGCTTGAGGACCACCGGCGCGCGCCCGTCGGCCGGCTGGGCGCCGACCAGGGTGGCGGGCTTGGCGAGGCTGTCCTGGTCGATCGCGATCACCTCGCGGTTCTTCAGGATCGCCAGGCTCGCGTCGTTGATCCCGGTGGACCAGGTGTAGCCGCCGTCACTGTGCTGGGACTGCGCGGCGGTGCGCAGGTCGGCGCCGGAGATCAGCGGCGCGGCGAGCATGGCGAGGATCGAGGTCTCGGTGCGGGACTCGTCGTCGGTGAAGGGCTTGTGGCAGACGCAGGTGTCGGTGGTGCCCCACAGGCCGTAGACGTCCTGCCAGCCGGTGAACATCATGTCGAGGTCGTTCCAGCTGCCCGGGCGGACGTTGCCCGGGTACTCCAGCGCGGTGCGCAACTGCCCGTTCCAGAGCACCCCGTCGAGCTCGCTGTTCCGGTCGCCGCCGATCCGGCAGAGGTTGGCCACCTGGCCGCACCAGATGCCGGTGGGCGCGTAGCCGGGGGCGTGGAAGGGGGCGGTGCCGGCGGCCTGGACCACCGGGTCGGTGCGGGCCGGGTCGTCGGCGGCGAGCAGGTACGGCAGCCCGGTGTGGACGGGCTGGGCGGAGACGCTGAGGGTGACCTTGGGCCGGCCCTGGGCGGCGGAGGCGGCGTCCAGGGCGCGCTGGAAGGTCTGCACCCGGGCGTAGATCGAGCGGGTCAGCTCCTTGCCGACGCCCTGGGTGTAGTAGTTGTGCCCGTCCGGGCCGGTGATCGCCGGGCCGTACGGGCAGTCGTCGTACTTGACGAAGTCGACGCCCCAGGAGACGAAGTCGGCCGCGTCGGTGGACTCGTGGCCGAGGCTGCCGGGGTGCATCTGGCAGGTGAGGTAGGTGTCGGTGGCGTAGAGGCCGAACTTCATGCCCTTGCTGTGGGCGTAGTCGGCGAGGTACGCGATGCCGTTGACGGTCTGTCCGTTCCAGGACCGGGACGGGAAGTGGTCGGGGCGCGGGATCAGGTGGCCGGAGGTGGGGTCGTTGCCGGTGCCGTCGGTGCCGGAGACGGGCTTGCCCTGGTTGTCGTAGAGCTGCATCGCGCCTTCGGGGGTGCGCACGATGTCGGTGCTCTGGCCGTCGCGGTGCCAGAGCGACCAGCCGTCGTCGATGGTGACGGTGTCGTACCCGGCGGCCACCAGGCCGTTGGCGGCCATGAAGTCGATGGTCTGGACGACCTGCTCCTGGGTGACCTCGGTGCCGAGGGAGTTCCAGGAGTTCCAGCCCATGGGCGGGGTCAGGGCGTTGCCGTTGCCGAGCGCGGCGGCCGGGGCGGCCGTGCCGAGGCCGACGGCTCCCAGGCCGGCGGTGGCGAGGGCGAGGGACAGCAGGGATGCCGCGAGACGGCGGCGGGTTCGGCGCATGTGCGCACTCCTGAGGATGTGGGGTGACCGGGTCGTCAGGGAAGCTCTCAGGGGGAGAGGGGATCGCGGCCGGCCGGGTGGGGCCGGCCGGCCGCGGGTGGGGCGGTGTGGGGGTCAGTCGGTGACGGTCGCGGTCGCGGAGCGGCCGGGGGCGAGGGTCACGGTGGTGACGGTGTAGGTCGCGCCGTCGACGGTGGCGGTGCGGGCCTCGCGCGGCGCGCCGTCGACGGTGACGCGGGCGTGCCGCCCGGGGAAGCGGGCCTCCCAGGTGAGCGGCTCGGTACCGGTGTTGGTGACGGTGCTGCGCTGCGCGCCGTCGTGGCGGACGGTCACCGTGCCGCCGCCCACCGGGATGCCCGCGACCTGGAGCCAGCCCATCGAGGCGGGCAGCTGCGGGGCGGTGGCGAGCGCGTGGCCGGCGGCGTCAGGGGTGACACCGAGCAGGCCCTGGACGGTCTGGGAGAGCAGGGTGAACGGGACCTCGGGGTAGTCGCCGTTGAGCATCGCGCCGCTCACGTGCGGTTCGCCGGTGCTCTCGTAGATGTGCCGCATCCACTTCCAGGCGGTGGTGCCGTCGTGGTTGGCGAAGAAGGCGTCCGGCAGGTAGGTGTAGGCCTCCAGGTTGGCCGAGCGCTCCGGGCCGGAGTCGGCGGCGTCGATGGCGGCGAGGTGGCCGTCCCGGCGCGGGCCCGGGTCGAGCAGCTGCTTGACGGGCATCAGCACGCTCGCCTCGTAGCCCCACCCGGTGATCGCCTTGCCGGTGGTGTCGTAGCCGTGCACGACCTCGCCGGGCTGCGAACCGTCCACGCTCCAGGTGGAGTTGACGTACGTGCGCAGCCGCTCGGCGGCCTTGCGGTGGTCGGTGGCGGAGGCGGCGTCGCCCCGGGCGTCGGCCAGCGTGGCGGCGGCCAGGTAGGCCTGGTACTGGGCGCCGACCGCGTCGCCGGCCTCGGCGTAGGTGCGGGTGGCGTTCTCGGCGTAGCTGGCGGTGCCGGCGAAGATGCTGCGACTGGTGGCCTGCGGGATCGGCACCCCGCCGTTGTCGACCGGGCCGGGGCGGGCGGCGATGAACGGGCCGAGGGTGTTGCGGACGTACCGGCCGAGGCTCGGGTCCTGGGCGTAGTCCCGGTCGCCGGTCCAGCGGAAGGCCTCGCCGGCCTGCTGGACGAGTTCGAACGGTGCCGGCAGCTCGCGGACGAAGCGGTCCGGGCCGCGGTAGTCGATGGCGGCGTAGCTGCGGGCGTCGAAGTTGAGCGCCCAGACCGGGTAGAGCCGGTTGACCTCGGTGGCGGAGGCGGCGAAACCGCGCAGCATGGTCTTGTTCTCGGCGTCCAGCCCGAGCAGGTGGGCGCCGACCAGCTGGTGGGCGAAGTCCCGGCTGTAGAAGGCGGATCGGAACGGGTAGCCGGCCCAGTACGAGGCGTCGTAGGTGGTGGTGCCGGTGCCGGCCGGGTGGTTCTCGTCCTGGTCCAGCACGCCGGTGGCGCCGGGCTGCTGGACCCAGCTGTTGGCCTTGGTCTTGGCCCAGTCGAAGAGCGCGACGACCTCGGGGTCGGAGGAGCTGATCACCGGGTCGTTGGGGGCGGACGGGGCGACGGCGGCGTCGTCCACGTTGACCCAGCCCGTCGGGGAGGAGCCGATGGTGAGGGTCAGCCGGTCACCGGGGGCGACCGGCACCCGGGGGAGGGTGTACTTCGCGTAAGTGGACTGCTCGGGCAGCGGCTGGGAGCGCACCACGGCGCCGTTGACGCTCACCGAGAGGACGCCGCCGGCGCCGCCCGTCGCGATCCAGGCGGAGAGGTCGTAGCTGCCCGCGGTGACGGCGGTGACCTGCTGGCTCACCGCGTAGCCGGCTCCGGCGTCGAGGTAGGCGAGCCGGCCGCCGCCGTGCGGGTTGTTGCCGGCGGTGCCGGTGTGGGCGGTGAACGTCCAGCCGGCGGAGCCCTGCTCGAAGCCGGGGTCGGCGAGGACCAGCGGCTCGGTGCGGGTGAGCGTCCAGCGGTGGGCGGGGCGGTTGTCGCAGTGGTGGCCCACCGGCGCCGGGTCGGCGGTCAGGCAGGCGCCGGTGCCGCGGACGGTGAGGGTGAAGGTGCCCTGCGGCGCGCGGGCGACGCTGAAGCGCTCGGCCTCGGGGGAGGAGCCGCAGTCGGCGGTGGCGGGGTGGCCGCCCGGGCCGCCGAGGGTCAGGCAGCGGCCGCTGGCGGCGTTGACCAGCAGGTAGTCGTCGCCGCTGCGGCGCAGCTGCCAGCGCTGGCTGAGCAGCCGCCCGCAGGCCGCGCCGACCACCGGGGTGCCGGGGGCGGGTTGGGCGTACTGGGGGCCGAGGCAGGAGCCGTCGAGCGCCGAGCCGAGCAGGTAGCTCCCGCCGTCGACGAGGGGTGCTCCGGCGGCTGCGGGAGCCGGGGCGGCACCGAGGGCCTGGGCGGTGAGGACGGCCAGGAGGGCGAGACCGGTGGGCAAGGCGCGGGGGCGGGGCGGCATGGCGGAGCTACCTCCGGTCGGTGGGTGGGGTGGTGACGTTGGAACGTTCAAATCTGGTGGGGAGCCCGGGTTATGATGCATCGCATGTGATGGGTGACATTTCACATGGTTGGCTCGGTCGCGTCAACGGGATACGCCGTGACGGCTTCCGGGAGGTGGCCGGGAGAAGCGGTGAAGGCTCCTGCCCGACGGGGGTGGGCAGGAGCCTTCACGGGCCTGGTCGCGGTCGCGGCCGCGGTAGTAAGTCGCGGTTGTCAGTCGCCGTCGCGGTCCGGGACGGGGATCAGCGCTTGAGGGCGGCGAGCGTCTCGTCCAGGCTCGGCGTGCCGGGGCGGGGCCGGTTGTACGGGAGCTTGGAGAGCATCGAGCCCATCGCGCAGGTGTTGCTCAGCGCGGAGAAGGCCAGCCCGCCGCCGACGGCCGCCGAGACCCAGCGGGCGCCCGGCAGGGCGAGGTCGATCAGCGCGCCGGCCAGCACCAGCGAGCCGGCCACCAGACGGACCTGGCGGTCCAGCGCCCACACCCGGCGGGCGCCGGCCACCTGGTTCAGGGGCCGTCCGGCGTTCGCCCAGGCGTTGGTGCCGCCGGCCAGCGTGAGGGTCGGGATGCCGGCGTCGGCCAGCTGGCGGCAGGCGTTGTCGGCGCGCGGCCCGGCGGCGCACACCACGGCGATCTCGCCGTGCCCGGCGGCCGCCCGCAGCGCGGGCAGGGCGCGGTCGAGCTGGTCGAGCGGGACGTTCACGGCGCCGGGGATGTGACCCGCGGCGTACTCGCCGGGGGAGCGGACGTCGATGAGGGTGAGCTGCCCGAGGCGGGGCTGGAGCTGCTCGACGGTCAGCGGCGTGGTCATGGGGCTGTGGGGTCCTTTCGGGAGGGGGTGTTGGTGGGGGAGATGACGTCAGGGAGTGCCGGCTGCCGCCCCACTGCGGTGATCGGCGGCTCGGCGTGGTGGCCGGCTCGCGGGGGCGGTCGGCTCGGCGTGGTGATCAGCTCAGCGTGGTGATCAGCATCAGCGCGGCGACGGCGAGCAGGGCGACGGCGAAGGCCTTCTGCAGGGTGCGCCCGCTGAGCTTGTCGGCCAGCCGCTTGCCGTCCCAGGCGCCGAGGATCGCGGCTCCGGTGAACGGCGCGGCCACGGCCCAGTCGATCGCACCGGTCGCGCCCAGGCGGGGCAGCAGGGCGGCGAGCGAGTTGGCGGTGATGACCAGCAGGCTGGTGCCGACGGCCTCGGCCATGGTGAAGGCGAGCACCGAGACCAGGGCCGGTACGGCGAGGAAGCCGCCGCCGACGCCGAGCAGTCCGGTGACGGCGCCGAGTCCGGCGCCCGCGGCCGTGGACCGGCCGAGTCCTGCGGCGGATCGTTCCTGCGTCTGCGCCGTGGGCGGCCGCAGCATCCGCCAGGCCGCGAGCGCCGCCAGCAGCGCGAAGGCGCCGGTCAGCAGTGCGCCCGGCAGCCGGGCGGACAGCGCCCCGGCGGCGGTGGCGAGGGGCAGTCCGGCGGCCGCGAACAGCGCGCCGGTGCGCCAGCGGACCCGGCCCGCCCGGGCGTGGGCGAGCAGCCCGGTCAGCGAGGTCGCGGCGACGATCACCAGACTGGCCGTGGTGGCCAGCGCCGGACTGAAGCCCAGCAGGTAGACCAGGGCGGGCACGGCCAGCATGCTCCCGCCGCCGCCCAGCCCGCCCAGGGCGAGACCGACCACCGCACCGGCGGCGAGCGCCAGGAGCAGCGTGGTCATATCACGTGCCCGGCGCTGCCGCCGGGCGTGGTGACCGGCAGCCCGGCCTCCGCCCAGGCGTTCATGCCGCCGGCCACGTTCAGCACCTCGACGCTACGCTGGGTGAGCAGTTCCGCCGCGCGCTGGGAGCGGTTGCCGGAGCGGCAGATCGCCAGCACGGTCCGTCCGGCCGCCTCGGGCGGCAGCGGGACACCGGCGACCAGGGCGATCAGCGGCTGGTGCAGCGCGCCAGGGGCGTGACCGGCGGCGAACTCGGCGGCCTCCCGGACGTCGAGCAGCACGGCGGCGCCGGTGCGGGCGAGCTCGTGGGCCTCGGCGGGGGTGGTCCGCCCGGGGGCGCCCTGTCCGTGGGCGCCGCTCACGCGGGCGCTGTCTCCGTGGGGGGCGGACCCGTGGGCGTGCGGCAGCAAAGGCATGCGGTGTCTCCAGTGGTGCGGGACCGGACCGCAGTGGTCCGGCGGGTCGGGGGCGGCGCGGTCGTCCGTACGGGCCGGTGGCCCGGGTACGGCGGTGTGACCGGCGCATCCTCGGCCCCGCCCGTCCTGGCTCGGAGGCGGCGGCCGACCCTCTCGATGGCTCCACCATAGTACCCCCGGGGGTATTATCGAAATCGTTCGGCCATACCCCCGGCCGTATCGGACGATACCCCCACCCGTATCGACCCGGGGAGTCGTATGCTCGGAAATACGCCCCCGTCAGACCCCGACGAGGAGACCACCCCGTGATCTTCACCCAGTACTACCTCGACTGCCTCTCCCAGGCCTCCTACCTGATCGCCGACGAGACCACCGGCCAGGCCGTGATCGTCGACCCCCGCCGGGACGTCGACGAATACCTCGCCGACGCCACGGCACGCGGCCTGACCGTCGTCGGTGTCATCAACACCCACTTCCACGCCGACTTCCTCGCCGGCCACCTCGAGCTCGCCGCCCGCACCGGCGCCTGGATCGGCTACGGCCACCGCGCCGAGACCGAGTACCCCATCCGCCACCTCACCGACGGCGAACGCGTCTCCCTCGGTGACGTCACCCTCCAGATCATGGAGACCCCCGGACACACCCCCGAGTCGATCAGCGTCCTCGTCCACGAGCACGCCACCGACGAAGCCCCGTACGGCGTCCTCACCGGCGACGCCCTGTTCATCGGCGACGTCGGCCGCCCCGACCTGCTCGCCTCCACCGGTGTCACCGCCGAGGAGCTCGGCGCCATGCTCTACGACAGCGTCCACCACAAGCTCATGGCCCTGCCCGACCAGGTCCGCGTCTTCCCCGCCCACGGCGCCGGCTCCGCCTGCGGCAAGAACCTCTCCACCGAGAAGCAGTCCACCATCGGCTCGCAGCGCCTGACCAACTACGCCTGCCGGCCCATGGATCAGGACACCTTCGTCCGCATCGTCACCGCCGGCCAGTCCGCCGCCCCCGCCTACTTCGGCCACGACGCCGCCCTCAACCGGCAGGACCACCCGCTGCTCGACCGCGCGAACGCCGCCTCCCCCCTGTGCCCCGAAGGCTTCAAGGAGGCCCGGACCGCGGGTGCCGTCGTCCTCGACGCCCGCAGCCCCCAGGACTTCGGCGCCGGACACGTCCGCGGCGCCATCAACGTCCCCGCCGACGGCCGCTTCGCCGAACAGGCCGGCACCGTCCTCACCCCCGACAGCGACATCGCGATCATCGCCCCGCAGGACCGCGAGGGCGAGGTCGTCACCCGCCTCGCCCGCATCGGCTTCGACCGCATCGCCGGCTACCTGCGCAACCCCGGCACCGCCCTGCCCGCCCTCGCCGACGAGATCACCCCCGCCAGCCGCCTCACCGCCGACCAGCTCCGCACCGCCCTCGCCGACGAGCGGCCCCCCACCGTCCTGGACGTGCGCACCCCCGGCGAGCGCGAGACGGGCTCCATCGAAGGGTCCCTGCACATCGCCCTGGCCGAACTCCCCGGCCGCCTGGACGAGATCCCCACCGACCGCCCCCTGGTCGTCCACTGCGCCAGCGGCCACCGCTCCTCCATCGCCGCCAGCCTGCTGCGCCACCACGGCCACACCGACGTCTCCGACCTCCTCGGCGGCTACAACGCCTGGCACACCCTCACCCACCCCGCCCAGGCCTGAACCCAGCCGCCCGGCCCACCCCCGTCCGGGCCTCGGACCGGGCGGGGGGACGGGGCTCACTACTGTGAGGTGCCGTGTCATGAAGGCGTGTCACCGGCAGGAACTGCCGTGAGGAGTCTGGCCCGTACACGCCGTGAAATCCCCGTGTTAGCCTGCCTGGCATGATCATGAGGGGGACTGGGCGGGGGTTGTCCAACGGGTCGGATTCCGGTCCGCAGCGCGCACTGATCGCCGCCAGTTTCGTCAACCGGGTCGGCAACGGGCTGTTCAACACCGCCGCCATCCTCTACTTCACCCTCGTGGTGCACCTGCCCGCCACCCAGGTCGGAGCGGGTCTGACGATCGCGGGCCTCGTCGGCCTGGCGGCCGGCGTACCGGCGGGCAACCTCGCCGACCGGTACGGGCCGCGCACGGTCTGGCTGACCAGCTTCGCCCTGCAGGCCGTCACCATGGCGGGCTTCGTCCTCGTCGACAGCTGGCTCGCGTTCACGCTCATCGCCACCCTGGACCGGCTGGCCGCCGCGGCGAGCGGCGCCTCGGGCGGCGCGCTCATCGCCAGAGCGGGCGGTGAACGTCCCGCCGCCTTCCGGGCCCGGCTCCGCACCTTCGTCAACCTCGGTGTCGTCGTGGGCACCCTGGGCGCGGCCCTCGCCCTCCAGATCGACACCCGCCCCGCCTACACCGCGCTGATCCTCGTGAACTCGGCCAGCTTCGCCTGCGCCGGACTGATCGGGTTCCTGGGCCTGCCGAACTACCGGCCGCTGCCCCGGCCCGAGGGGTACCGCCAGTGGTCCGTGCTGACCGACCGGCCGTACGTCGCCTTCGTCGCGCTCTACAGCGCCATGGGCCTGCAGTACCAGACCGTCTCCCTCCTGTTGCCGATCTGGCTCAGCGCCCACACCGACGCACCGCGCTGGACGGTGGCCGTGGTCTACGCGGTCAACAGCGGTGTCTGCGTGCTGCTCCAGAGCAGGATCGGCTCCACGGTGGAGACCCCTCGTCAGGGCGGCCGCGCCTTCCGGCTCGCCGGGTTCCTGTTCCTGGTCAGCTGTCCGTTGATGGCGCTGACGGCCGATGTTCCCGCCTGGGTCGCACCGGTGCTCGCCGTCCTCGCCGTGTGCGTCCACAGCGTCGGGGAGGTGTGGGAGTCCTCGGCCGGCTTCGCGCTCGGCTACGGCCTCGCGCCCGACCACGCCCAGGGGCAGTACCAGGGCTTCTTCGGCATCGGCTTCGGCGCCGGCCAGGCCATCGCCCCCGTGATCCTCACCGGAGTGGTCCTCTCGCTCGGCCACCCGGGCTGGCTGCTGCTCGGCGCGTTCTTCGCGGTCCTGGGCGCGGCCGGGCCGCCGGTGGCCGCCTGGGCCGAGCGGACCCGTCCGACGGAGCCGGACGCGGAGGCCTCCGGGGCACGCCGGCCGGGCGGATCCCCGCTGCCGCAGGCCGAGTAGCGGGGTCGAACCGCTGATGACCGGCGACACCCGTGATGGCGCAGGGCGGTGGCGCATTTCCCGGGTCTGACGTGCCTCGTGAGGGAATCGGAGGGGCCGGGAATCCGGTGATTCCTTCTTTCGGTCAGGACGGGACCGGTTCGCGCCGGTTGTGAGGAATCGGGGCTCCCGGGTTTCAGGCCGGCAGGACAGTGCTGTGCAGGGGCGGTGCCCGTGGAGGCGAGCGCCCGTACGGCAGAAGACTGGGGGTCTTCAGCGATGGCATACCTGAGCTACGAAATCCTCACCGACCCGGCTCCGCTCCAGGTGTCGGAGGCGGGCGGGGAATCCCGGGGAACGGTCTACATCGTCGTCTCCAACCCGACCGGTGACGACGCACTCTGGTTCTCCACCGAGGTGCGGGTGCCCTTCGGGCAGAAGGACGGTGATCTGACGCCCGATCCGAAGGCGGTCACCGCGCGGATCGCGCAGAACAACGCGACGGACCCGGCCGACGAGCCGACGGCCGGCTGGGACCCGACGACGGGCGTCTTCAAGGTGGCCGCCCGTGACCCCGGCCGCTCCCTGTTCAAGGGCGGCGGCTCGCTGGTCCTGGCGCTGGAGGGCTTCCCGGTCTCCAGCAAGCCGGGGCTGGTCCTGCTGCAGGTGGCGGAGCGGGCGGCGAGCGGCCCGTGGGTGAAGACGAACCCCGTGAGCCTGAGCCTGCTGAAGCAGGAACCCAGGGTGCCGCGCAACTTCCGCCCCAGGGCGTCCCTGGTGGCCGCGGGCACGGACGTCCTCCTCCAGTGGGACGGCCCCGACAGCCTCACCTACCAGATCCAGGGCCCGGACGGGCCCCCGGAGCTCGTTCCGCCGAGGACCGGAACGGCACCCGGCTGGCAGTGGTCGCCGAAGCCGGGCCAGGAGCCGAAGCGGGACGCCACCTACACCCTGATCGCCACCTCGGGGACCAACCAGCAGCCGGGCTACATCCTGACCACCACCGTCCACCTCCGCCGCCCCGAGTTCGAGAGCGTGACCGCGACCGACGGGGTGCACGCCCCGTGGGTGGAGGGCACGACGGACCGGGGACGGGTCGTCCTCACCGCGCACGGGGCGCAGGTGCGGGACGACGCCAACGCGCTCGGCACCGTCTCCGCCGCCACGGCGGACGTCGAGACCGTGACCGCCGCGTCGGTACGGGGCCGGGACAGCGGTGCCGGGTGGATCGAGTTCCCGCCCGCCGGTCTGAACGTGTTCCAGGGCGCCGGAAGCCGCGCGTGGGGGACGGTCGCGGCCGACAAGGCGGATCTGAACGGTGTCAACACCAAGTGGGTGCAGGGGCGTTCGACGAGCGACGGGTGGATCGAGTTCCCGCCCGCCGGTCTGAACGTGTACCAGGGCACCGGAAGCCACCAGTGGGGGACCGTCGCTGCCGACAAGGCGGACCTGAACGACGTGATCACACACCGGGCCCAGGTGAAGGAGCGGCTCACCCTGCACGGTGGGCTGACCGTCGACAACGTGCTGGAGACGCTGGACGGCCCGCCGCGGCTGGTCGTCCACGCGGAGTCGGAGTTCGAGCAGAAGGTGAACGCCAACGGGGACCTCTCGGTCCGCAACGGGGGCGGCTGGGTCCTGCACACCAACGAGGGGAAGATCTCGGTCAACGGTGACCTGCGGGTCGGCGGGGAGTCGATGTTCGTCGGGAAGGTGAACGCCAACGGGCACCTGTCGGTGCGCACCGGTGACGCCTGGATCGTGCACACCAACGACGGCCAGGTGTCGATCAACGGCGACCTGCGAGTCCACGGGGCGTTCCGCGCTGACAGCTGACAGCTGACAGCTGACAGAGTTGACGGCTGACGGCCACCTCGGCGGTCCTCGCTCCCCGGCGAACCGGGGAGCGAGGACCGCTGCTCACATCCGGCGGACGCGCAGCACGCTGGTGAGCATCGGGAGGGTGAAATCGCCTGCGCCGGTCTCCGGCCGGTCAGCGAGATAGGTGCGGGCCTCCTCCAGCAGGGCCTCCCGCTCCCGCTCCGGCATGACGAGGACGCCCGCCTTCGTCGCGAGGGTGGCGACGAGGGAGTCCGCGGTCCGCTGCTGACCGTGCGGGAACTCGGCCTGCTCCGGCGAGTCGAACCAGGCGTCCCCGCCGGACTTCGGGAGGTGCATCCGCGCCGTCGCGGTGCGCCAACTCGCAGGCACGTCGCGCGGGCCGATCGCGGCGGGGCCGGTGACGCGGGCGAGGCCGGCCACCCAGTCGACCCGGTCGTCGAAGACGTTCCACAGGCCGGCCAGCACACCGCCGGGCGCGAGGACCCTGGCGATCTCCGGGCCCGCCAGATCCATGTCGAACCAGTGCATGGCGTTGCCGGACACCACCGCGTCGACGCAGGCGTCCGGCAGCGGGATCGCCTCGGCGCTGCCCGGCAGCGCTCGGACGGTCGGCAGCGTGCCGCGCAGCTCGGCCAGCATCGCCCGGTCGGGCTCGACCGACACGACGTCGTGGCCCAGCGCGACCAGCGCCGCGGTGAGCTTGCCCGTCCCGGCGCCGAGGTCGAGCACCCGTGGGCCGGGCGCGGTTTCGAGGGCCCAGCGCACCGCGGCCCGCGCGTAGTCCGGGCGGTGCTCGGCGTAGGCGACCGCGGCCCTGCCGAACGACGAGCTGTGCAGCCGTCGTTCGTCCCGCGCGGACTCCTGTTCCGCCTCCTGCCCGGTGAGCACATGGCGCTGCACGGCGCCCTGGTGGTGCTCGGTGTTGTGGTCGGTCCCCGTCATCGAGGCTCCTTCCGGTCGGCGGTCCGTGCCGGGTGCACAGCCCGCTGCGCCCGCCCGGGGTCGACCCACCCCGGGCGGCACGAAGTATCGGGCCGATGTATCGAACCGATACATCGAGACACTAGGTACTGGAGTGCCGTGGCACAAGGTCCACCTCCGCTGACCGGGAATCAGGACCGGTGCGCGGGCCGGTGCATGGCGGGTGTGGGGGTGGGTGCGTGGCGGGTTCGTGGGTGGGTGATCGCGGAGCCGGGCGACGGCAGCCCGCGGGTGGTCGCTAGCCTGACGCGGTGACGATCGAGCTGCGCGTACTGTCCACCGTCTCCTGTCGGGGCGAGGAGGTCACCGCCCCCGGGCTGCGGGGGCTGCTCGCCCTGCTGGCGGGGGAGGTGCGGGTCGGGTGCGGTCGGGGGAGCCTGGTGGACGGCCTGTGGCCGGAGGAGGGGCCTGAGCGGCCGGGCAAGGCGCTGCAGGTGCTGGTGTCCCGGGCGCGGGCGAAGTTCGGGGCGGACCTGATCGTCAGCACGCCGACCGGGTACCGGCTGGGGCTCGGGGAGGAGCGGGTGGACGCCTCCGCGGTGCTGCTGCACGCCGCCGCCTGCGCCGAGAAGGCGCGGGCCGGGGACCACGCCGGGGCGCTCGCGGAAGCGGAGGCGGGGCTGGAGCTCTGGGGTGCGCAGAGCGCGCCCGCGGACCCCGACGGGACGGACCCGGTGTCCGCGCTGCGCGCCGAACGGGCCCGCACCCACCGGGCGTTGCGGCGTGCCCGGGCGCTCGCGCTGGCGCGCACCGGGCGGCACGCGCAGGCCGTCGAGGCCCTCGCCGAGGAGGATGCCGGGCGGCCGGGGGACGAGGAAGTGCTGCTGGAACTGCTGCGCAGCGAGGCCCGGACGGCGGGGACGGCGGCCGCACTCGGCCGCTACGACCGCTACCGCCGCGGTCTGCGGGATGCCCTGGGTGCCGACCCTGGCCCCGAACTGCGGGCACTGCACCAAGAGTTGCTGCGTGGCGAGGAAGCGCCGGTGCGACGCGGGGTGCCGCACGAGCCGAACACCCTGGTGGGCCGGGAAGCCGACCTCACCGCCGTGGCGGAGCTGCTGGGCGCCGCCCGGGTGGTGTCGGTGGTCGGTCCCGGCGGGCTCGGCAAGACCCGGCTGGCCGCCGCCGTGGCACGCGCGGCGGCGCAGCGGGTGGTGCACCTGGTGCCGCTCGCCGGGGTGGCCGCCGACCAGGACGTGGCCGGGGCGGTCGAGGCCGCGCTCGGGGCGGGGGACCAGACGGGAATCTCCGGCGCGCTGGGCCCCGGGCCGGCGCTGCTGGTGCTGGACAACTGCGAGCAGGTGGTGCGCGGCGTCGCCGACCTGGTGCACGCACTGGTCGCCACCCGCCCCGACCTGCGGGTGCTCACCACCAGCCGCACGCCGCTCGGGATCTCCGCCGAATCGGTGTACCTGCTCCCTGAGTTGGACGGGACGGCCGCCGTCGAGCTGTTCACCCAGCGGGCCCGGGCGGCCCGGCCCGACGTCGAGCTGCCCGCCGGTCCGGTCGCCGGGCTGTGCGCCCGGCTGGACGGGCTGCCGCTGGCGCTGGAACTGGCGGCGGCCCGGGTGCGGGTGCTGACGGTGGCCGAGATCGCCGAGCGGCTGGCCGACCGCTTCGCCCTGCTGCGCGGCGGACCCCGGGACGCGCCGCAGCGCCACCGCACCCTGCAGGCCGTGGTCGACTGGAGCTGGAACCTGCTGGACCCGTCGGGCCGTGCTGCCCTGCGCGCGCTGTCCGTCTTCCCCGGCGGCTTCACCGCCGAGGCCGCCGGGCGGCTGCTCGCCGACGCCGTCGGTGGCACGTGCTCCGATGCCGTTGCCGTCGCCGGCGCGGGCGCCGACGGCACCGACGGAGCCGGCTTCGACGTCCTGACCGTCCTGGAGGACCTGGTCGACCAGTCCCTCCTGCGGCTGGCCGACACTCCGAGCGGCGGGCGGTTCCGGATGCTGGAGACGGTCCGCGAGTTCGGCGCCGCCGAACGGGCGAAGGCCGCGCAGGAAGCGACCGTCATCGCCCGATTCCTCAGCTGGGCAAGGGAGTTCGGCCTCGCCCACCACGACGGCCCGTTCGGCCCGGCCGCCGTACCGGAGTGGCGGGCGGTCCGCGCCGAACAGGACAACCTGGTGCACGCGCTGCGGCTGGCCCTCGCCGCCGGGGACGGACCCACGGTCGCCGCCGGCGCCGCCGTCCTCGCCGGGCTGTGGACCGTCGAGGGCAACTACGTCCGGCTGCTCGCCCTCGCCGAGGACACCGGCGGCCCGGTCTCCCGGCTGCGCCCCGGGCCCGAGCTGCTGGAGCCGGTGCGCACCCTCACCGCGCTGAGTACCGTCAACGCCCTGCTCGCCGCGGGCGGCGGGCTCGGCACCGGCACCGGCGCGCTGCGCCTGCTCGCCGCGCTGCGCCGACTGGCCCCGACCGCGCCGGACACCCCGGTCCGGGCGATCGCCACCGTGATGGCGGCCGTCCCCGAGGTGCTGGGCTCCACGTCGGGCGGTGCGGTGGCCGACCGCCCGGACCGGGGTGCGCTGGCGGCCCTGTGTGCCTCCCCGGAACCGCTGCTCGCCGGTGTGGCCGAGGCGGTGGTCGGCTACCGGTGGGAGGCCGCGCAGGAGATGGAGCGGGCGACCGCCTCGGCGCGGCGGACGCTGGCGGGCGTCGAGGCGCTGCCGGTGCCCTGGCTGCGGGTGTTCGCGCTCGCCCGTCTCGGCGAACTGCACCTCCAGGGCGAGCGGGGCGCCGAGGCGCTGCCGCTGCTGCGAGCGGCGATGGCCGAGCTGGACCGGCTCGGCGACTGGAGCGACATGCTGGGCCTGCGCTGGGGCATGGTGATCGCAGGCCTGCAGGACGGGGACCCGGACGGTGCCGAACACTGGCTGGAGCTGGCGGTGCGGCACCGGCCGGCCGATGCCGTCGACCAGCTCGCCCCCGAACTGGGCGCCCGGGCCGAACTCGCCCTCGCCCGGGGCGAGGTGGCGGCCGGGCTGGCGCTGTGGCGGCGGTCCACCGAGGTGGTCGGCCGCGCTGCGGAGCAGCCCGCGGAGGTGCTCACCGACCCGTCCTGGGCGCTGGAGCTGGAGGCGGCCTGCGTGGCCGCGCACGCCCGCCACGGTGAGCTGGACCGGGTGGCCGTCCTGGCCGCCGGACTCCCGGAGCGGCTGGCCGAACTGCTCGACCGTCCGGCCGCGTTGGTGGAGGGCCCGCTCGCCGGGGCGCTGCTGCTGGCACTCGGCCTGGCCGCGCTGGATCGGGGCTCCCGCGAGGGCGATCCCGAGCGGACCGGGGTGGGCGTGCGGCTGGTCGTGCTGGCCGAGCGGTTCCGCTGCCTGCGCAACTTCCAGCCGACCATGGGTTCGGCGGCGGCCCGGGCCGAGGCCGAGCGGGCCGACCCCGGGGAGTGCCGCCGGGCGCTCGCCGAGTACGGGGCGGCGGACCGCGACGCCCTGGCGGCCGAGGCCCGCCGACTGGTGGGCGTCCGGGCGTCCGGCGCGGACGCCTGAGGCGGTTCCGCCACTGAGACGGTTCCGCCACTGAGGCGGCAGGGACGACCGAGACCGAGGCCCGCCGCGACTGCTGCCGCTCAGAGCCGCACCGGCAGCCGCAGCAGATGGAAGCCGTCGGCCGGCCAGTGGCCGAACTCCAGCTCGTCCCGGGCGACTCCCAGCGCCGCCTCCGGCCGCCGGATCACCACCTGGTCCAGCACCACCGAGGTGACCAGCCGGCCGAGGGCCGCGCCCAGGCAGTAGTGCGCGCCGTGGCCGAACGCCAGGTGCCCGTCGCCACGTCCGAACTCCCGGGCGATGTCGAGGCGTTCGGGTGCGTCACCGTACTCCTGCGGGTCGTGGTCGGCGGCCAGCAGGGCGACGGTGACCGGGTCGCCGGTGCGCAGCGCCGTCCCGGCGAACTCGAAGTCCTCGGCCGCGTACAGGGTCGCGCCGATCCGGACCAGGGTGATGTACCGCAGCAGCTCGGGTACGGCCCGCTCCAGCAGCTCCGGCTCGGCGCGCAGCCGGGCCAGCTGCTCGGGGTGGTCGAACAGGGCGAGCAGGCCGTGGGCGAGGAACAGCGCGGGCGGGGTGATGCCGGTGTTGATCAGCAGGACGACGATCGACACCAGGTCGTCCTCGTCCAGCGGCTGCTCGCCCTCGCGGGTGCCGTGCACCAGCGCGGAGACGAGGTCCTCGGTGGGCTCGGAACGGCGGCGGGCGACCAGGTCCTTGACGTGGTCGACGATGCCGACCAGGCCCTCGACCATCCGGCTGCCGTCGCCGTACGCGAAGTCGCGGATCCAGTCGCAGACCCGGGGCCGGTCGGCCTCCTCGACGCCGACCAGCTCGCAGACCACCTGGGTGGTCAGCGGGTAGGCGAACTCGCCCAGCAGGTCGGCCGGTTCGTCCCGGGCGGCGAGGCCGGCCAGCAGTTCGCCGGCGGTGCGCTCGACGAAGCCGCGCAGGGCGGCGATCCGGCGGGCGGTGAAGGCGCGGGTCAGCGGCGCGCGGCGGCGGGCGTGCTCCTCGCCGTCGAACAGCGCGAGGTGGCCGGAGAGGTACTGGGCGTACTCGGCCGGGAAGGCGTCGAAGGCGGCGGCCAGCAGTTCGTCCTGGGGGTCGGATTCGGCGCCGGCCGGGGCGGCGATGCCGGTGCGGTCCCGGACCAGCCGGGGCTCGGTGAGCGCGGCCTTGACGTCGGCGTAGCGGGTGACCAGCCGGACCGGGGTGTCCAGGCCGGGCAGGACGACCCGGGGCAGCTCGCCCTGCCCGCGGAACCGGGCGTAGGCGCCGACGGGGTTCTCGACGTCCTCGGGGGTGAGCCGGACGGGGGTGGTGGTCATGTCGGGTGCTCCTTCGGCGCTCTGCCGCCTGGTGGCGGGCTCTTCGATGACCAGGAGCTTGCCGGGGTCCGCCTTCAGTGCGGTTTCAGCGCGGTTTCAGCCTCCGGGGACGGTGGTTCCGGCGGTGTAATTGAACGCGTTCAGAAGGGTGGGCTAGGCTGGTTCCGAGGAACCGAGGCACGAGGGGGAGCCCATGAAGGTCGTCATTCCCGGCGGAACGGGCGCGCTCGGCGCGCTGCTCGACCGGAGCCTGACCGCCGCAGGACACCAGGTCGTCGTCCTGACCCGCAGGCCCGCCGGGCCCCGGCAGGTCGGCTGGGACGGACGGACCCTCGGCGCCTGGGCGGCCGAGCTCGACGGCGCCGACGTCGTGCTCAACCTCGCCGGGCGCAGCATCAACTGCCGCTACACCGAGGCGAACCGGCAGGACATGATGGACTCGCGGGTGCACTCGACCCGGGTCGTCGGCGAGGCCATCGCGGCCGCCCGGCGGCCGCCCGCGTGCTGGCTCCAGATGAGCACTGCCACCGTCTACGCCCACCGCCACGACGCCGCCAACAACGAGCGGGACGGCCTGATCGGCGGCAGCGAGCCCGACGCCCCGCCCGCGTGGCGGCACAGCATCGAGGTCGCCCAGGCCTGGGAGCGCACCCAGGCGCAGGCCGACACCCCGAACACCCGCCGGGTGGCGCTGCGCACCGCCGCCGTCCTCGGCCCCGAGCGCGGCGGCTCCCTCGACGCGCTCTCCTGGCTGGCCCGGCTCGGCGCCGGCGGGCCGGTCGCGGGCGGCGCCCAGTACGTCTCCTGGATCCACGAGCGGGACTTCGTCCGCTCCGTCGAGTTCCTGATCGGGCGGGAGGACCTCACCGGCCCGGTCAACCTCGCCGCCCCGAACCCGCTGCCCCAGCGCGAGTTCATGCGCGAGCTGCGGACGGCCTGGGGCATGCCGCTGGCCCTGCCCGCCACCCGCTGGATGGCCGAGCTGGGCGCCTTCGCGCTGCGCTCCGACACCGAGCTGCTGCTGAAGAGCCGCCGCGTCGTCCCGACCCGCCTGCTCGACGCCGGCTTCGCCTTCGACTTCCCGAGCTGGCCGGAGGCCGCCCGCAACCTCGTCCGGCGGCTGCGCGGGCGGTAGCCCCCGGACCTCCCGCGGCGCGGCGCGGCGGCTTCGTCACGGGGCCGTCACAGCTGCCCGCCGGTGCTTGCCCGGGCCCGCCGCTCCCCGGGAGCGTGGAGCCACACACCGGGGACACCAGGGGGCGGGATGCGGACGGTACGGCTGTCGACCATGCAGCGATGGGGGAGCAACATCGGGATCGGCTGCGCGCTGGCCCTGGTCGCGATGTTCGCGCTGGTCGGATCCGGGGCCGCCGGCCCGGGCGGAGCCACCCTGATCGGCGTGCTGGCCGCCGTCGCGGCGGCGATCGCGGTGCCGCACAGCTACTGGCTGCGCGAGGAGGAGGACGGCCTCACCCTGGTCCGGCTGCTGGTCCCGCGCCGCTACGCCTGGTCGGAGATCCGGGGCCTGGCCATGGAGTTCGAGGAGGAGACCGAGACCAGCGGCCACCACGTCACGCTCCGGCTGCGCCTCGTGGACCCGCAGGGCCGGTTCTGGGGCCCGGTGCTCGGCCGGGTCGACGTCACCGGCGACGACCGTCCGCGCGGCGTCGAACCGCCCGCCCTGGCCGAGCTGTTCGCCGTGTTCGGCCGGCACGGACTGCCCGTCGACGACCCGGAGTTCGCCGACGCCGTACTCCACGTCTACGGGCTGCCGCTGACGCCGCCCCAGCCGGTGCGGACCGTACCGGTCGGGCCGGTGCCCGCGGCCGACCGGGCGTACGCGGACGCCCCGGGCGTCGAGGCGGAGGAGAAGGCCCTGGCCACGGTCCGGAGCACCGTCAAGAGCCCGCCCCGCAAGCGGCGCGCGTACCTGCTGCGCACCGCCGCACGGGCCGACCGCATCGCACTGGCAGGAGGTGACGCGGACCGCGATCAGGTGGTGGCGGCATGGATCGCGGCTGGGAACCTGACCGAGCACGATGGCGTCACCGCGGACGGTGACGATGCGCGCGCGTACGTCCGCCAGCAGTACCTGGCCTGGTCACGCTCCTCCGCCGACCCGCGCGACGGCCGCCGAGCCGGGCGCTGACCCCGGGGGACCGGGGGGCCCGCCGCCGTGCGAGGCGCGACACCAAGGGCGCCCAGCGGGCCGCGGTGCCGGGCGGCCCGCGGTCGGGTGCTGTGTGCGCGGGCCTCGTCGTCGGTGCGGCCGTGCGCGCCGTGGTCGTCGGACGCGTCCGCGGGGTCCCCGGCTCGGAGGGGCCATCCGCCCCGAGGCGTAGGCGGCTTCTGGATCGGCCACGGCGGCCCAGGACGGTGCGCGCCGGCGATCCGGTGGTCCGGGCCCGGTGGTCCGGGCCCGGTTGGCAGTGGCCCTGCGGGGTAGGCGCGCGGCATGGAGGACACCGGACCCCCGGCGGATGATCCCACCGTCGACGACGCGGACTCCCTCGACCTGTGCGACCACTGCGGACGGGCCGTCGCCAGCGCCGACCTGCTCGGCGCCCTGGTGCCGGACTCCTCGGCCCTGCACTCCACCGAACCCGACCTGGACGGCAGACGGGTCGTCCTGGCCTGCTCCGTGGACCACCTGGCCACCCTGATCGCGGACTACCGCCGCCGCCCCTTCGTCCCCGAGGAACAGTGGGCCGCCAAGGTCTGCCGGGCCCTGGCCAGGTGCGACGAGCCCGTGCCGCTGAGCGTGGTCGCCCGCCTGAGCGGCCTCTCCGAGCAGCAGGCGGTCGACGGCGTGGAGTGGCACAACGCCCGCGCCCGGGAATGGCGGCGGCGCTACGGCGGCCGGGGCGGCGACTGACCGGACTCGTCGACGCGCGCAGCCTAGACAGGCTGTGCCCATCGAAATACAGTGAGTTTCGGGCCTGCTGCAGCAGGAAAGACAATGGGGCGGAATCGGGAATGGCGGCTGTGATGCCGCCTTGTCCTGCAAGGCGGTGGGCTTCCCTGTTTCGCGGGAATAGGCTCGGGAATCAGCTCGGGAAGTCGACCAGGGCGCGCCGTGCACGTCCGTCGTGCTCCTGCCGTACGGCATGGCCGTATGTCCCGAATCGGGTGCGCCCCTCAGCCCGGAATGCGGTGCCGAAAGAATGCTGCCAGCCGCGGCGCCGACTTCGACTCGTCCGCTACACCCCAGACGGAAGGAGAGAGGACATCATGCCACTGTCGGCGGCTGACCTCGCAAAGCTCGGAGACACACCGGTCACGATCCAGTCGACGTTCTTCCCGAACGTCTACCTGCGCATGGACGGAACCGGGGTGACCACCTCCACCGACCACGGCGGCGGGACCGTCAACTGTCAGTACGGCACCGGCCCCTTGGCGACGTACAAGGTCCGGCCGCAGGCCGACGGCTCGTATTCCTTCGAGTCGACGGCCTTTCCGAACGTGTTCCTGCGCATGGACGGAAACGGCGTTCCCGCCACCATGGCCGGCGGCGGAACGGTCAACTGCCAATTCGGCACCGGCCCCTGGGAGAAGTTCAACGCCCGCACCCAGGCCGATGGTTCGTTCTCCTTCGAGTCGGCGTCCTTCCCGGGCATTTTCCTGCGCCTGGTGACCGGTAGCGGCGTGACCTCCGCCACCGGCCCCGGTGGAACGGTGAACTGCCAGATCAACGCCAACGGCGGCGAGCACGAGAAATTCTATCTCGACCAGGCCCGGTAGCCTGTTCGTCCTTCGGTGAATTCACATCTCGGGTTATCGCCCTGGATTCTCGCTTCGGGTTACCGCGGAATCCAAGGTGACGCCGTAACCGCCCCGGGCTGAGAATCCGCCCCCGGCACTGAAAGGGCGGGCCGGTCGCGCAACCGGCCCGCCCACGCTGTCGTGGCCGCCCGGCGGCCCGGCCGCCTACGCCCCGAGCAGGTGGTCCAGCACCCGGCCGAAGACCAGGCGTCCCGCCCCGGCGAGGACGGGATCGAGTGGCCGGGGCAGGCCGACGACCGTCAGCTCCTCCGTCCAGAGGGCCGCACTGCCGCCGCCCACCGCCCGGACCCGCAGCTCGGCCCAGCCCCGCACCGGCCGGCCGCGCTTGACCAGCCGGCACCGCCCGTCCCGGCCGGGGCCGGGGGTGACCAGCTCGGTGAGCTCCATCGGATCGTCGAAGCGGAGCGGCCCGAGGGCCGTCCGGGCCAGGACCACGTCGCCCTCCTCCCGGCCGGTTCCCCGGACCACGCGGACCCGGGTGAACGGCACCCGCTCACCGTGCCGGGGCCAGGCCGTCAGCCGCTCCCAGCACTCGGCGGGCGGAAGCGGCGTACGGCGGATCAGGACGAAGCGGGCCACGGGGTCACCCTAGGAGCGCGGGTCGGCGCCGGGCAAGCGACTGCGCCGCCGTGGCCGGCGGATCGGTCGGAGCAGAACCAGCAGGGCCGACCGACCTCGAAACCACCCGGCCAGAACGCTGCGGCCGGGTCGCCCCGGCTACGCCTTGGTACAGGTCAGGTCGGCCTCCGGCAGGCGCCCGCCGGCCAGGTAGGCGTTGACCGCGTCGTCCACGCACGTGTTGCCGTACGTGCCGTAGAGCCCGTGCTGGTTGGCGCCCCGCAGGGTCACCAGGCGGGAGCCGGGCAGCATCCCGTGCAGCGCGACGGCGTCCCGGTGGGGGGTGCGCGGGTCCCCGGTGGCGGAGAGGATCAGCGCCCGGGCGTCGCGGCGCACCTCGGTGGGCGCCTCGCGCGGGGGTCCAGGAAGGCGCACGGGGAGATGTTGTCGACGAGCGGGCCGGACAGCGGGTACCGGGCGCGGTCGTGCTCGATCCGGCGCCAGTAGTCCTCCGGGTCGCGCGGCGCCGTGCCGTCCGCGCACAGGATGGCCCGGGAGATGCTGCCGGACGCCGACCCCTGCGGGGTGAACAGGAAACGCAGGAGGGCGGTGGTCTCGGCGGACGGGGTGACGGGCCGGCCCTGAGCGGCCTGGGCGAGCAGCGCCGTCAGCTCGGCGAGGACCGCCCGTTCCGCGTCGGAGTCGCCCGCGAGGTTTCCGAACAGCAGCAGCGGCACCCGGGTGTCGTCGAGCTCGAAGGTGTCCGCGCCGGTGCCGACGACCAGCGGGCGCGCCCCGGCCGCCCGGACCGTCCGCAGCACCCCGGCGACCACCTCCTCGCCGGTGCGGCCCAGCCCGTACGTGCCGTGGCGGGCCGCCGCCCACTGCGCCCAGTCGGCGAACGCCCGCTCGTTCTCCGGCACCATGTTGGGCAGCAGCTGCGGCCCGGCGTGGGCCGGGGCCAGCGCGCTGTCCAGGACCACCCGGTCGTAGCGGCCGGGGAACATCTGGGTGTACACCGTGCCGAGGTAGGTGCCGTACGAGAGGCCGAGGTAGGAGATCCGCCGCTCGCCCAGGGCGCCCCGCACCACGTCCATGTCCCGGGCCGCGTCGCGGGTGCCCGCGTGCGGCAGCAGGTCCCCGGCCGCCGAACGGCACCGGGTCGCGAGGTCCCGCTGGAAGGCGACCTGGCGTTCGAAGGAGGCCCGGCTGGTCCCGGCGGAGGTGATGTCGTAGCCGATCGGCCAGTCGCAGTCTAGGGTGGCGCTGCGGCCGGCGAAACGCTGGTCCAGCCCGACGATGTCGAAGCGGGCGGCGGTGTCCTTGAGCGCGGCGTGCACCCGCGGCGGCGCGCCGAGTGTCGGACTGCCGGGACCGCCGTCGTTGAGCAGCAGCGTGCCGATCCGCCGGCGGGTGTCGGTGGCCTCGATCCGGGACAGCGCCAGCGTGACGGTGCGTCCGCCGGGATCGCCGTAGTCGAGCGGCACCGTGACCTCCGCGCAGCGGGCGCCGGCCCGTTCCAGCGCGGCGCCCTCCTCGTCCTGCGGGCCCAGGACGCAGCTGTGCCAGGCCGGGCGCTGCTGGTAGTAGCGCTCGAGCCCCCGGGGGACGCCCGCGGCCTGCGCGGCGGCTTCCCCCGGTGCGGCGGCTTCTGCCGGTGCGGTGGCGGCGGCCCCGGTCAGGCCGGCCACGAAGGCGAGAGCGGCCGCGGCGGCGCGGCGTCGGAGGTGGGTCATGCCGTCTCCTCTGCGGTACGGAGCCCTGTCCGGGCCTCCTCCGTGCAGGACGCGTGCGGGCACACACTATGACGGTCCGTCGGGAAAAGCTCCGCCCCCGTCCGTACGCCAGGCCAGACGGTACCGCCGGGATGCGGGGTTCCGGTTCCGGTTCCGGTTCTGGATCGGGCCGAGGGCGCGGAGCGCGTGCGGCGGGTGGCGAGCGGCCGAGGCCGGCTCAGGTCCGGGGGGCTCCACTGGACGCCTTGCCGGAGGCCTCCGTCTGGGTGCGGTCCGCGGCGGCCTCGCCGCCGGTGGCGCCCTGCACGTTGGCGCCCTGTCCGTCGGCGACCTGTCCGTTGGTACTGGACCCGTTCGCGCCCTGCCCGTTGGCACCGTGCCCGTTCCGTTCGGCGAGCGAGGCCGGCCCCGGCAGGTGCGCCTGGTGGTCCGGCGGGTAGAACTGCCGGGCCCAGTGCCGCATCGCGCCGATCGGCCCGTCGCCCTGGGCGAGGCGGGGCGGGGAGACGTACCGCTTGGTGGACCAGATCGGGAAGTCCGCCGAGGTGAAGTCCAGGTTGCGGCGGAACATCGGGCCCGCGAGCATCCTGGTCACCGCCCGGCTGAGCGTCCGGGCGACGGCCGGCGGCATCCCGGACGGCTCCGAGAGCACGAAGCGGCCCGCCTGTCGCAGCTGCATCCGGCCGGGGGCGACCTGGGTGGCCATGACCAGCGAGCAGATCTCCAGGCCGAGCGAGGGCGTGTGGACGTCGGTGTGCAGGGCGGTGAGGCCGTACCCGTCCACCTCGACGTGGACCTCGCGCATCCCGAGCAGCGGGAAGGTCTCCCGGACCAGCATGGAGATGTGGAAGCTGGTGCCGTCGAACTCCACCGGTGCCGCCAGCTCGCCCTCCGGCCAGCCGTGCAGGGTGACGAAGTGGCCGAGGTCGAAGGAGTTCTCCATGACGTCCTGGGCGTAGCCGGGCATCTCGAAGGAGGCGTACCGCAGCGGCTGCCGCCCGTCGCCGAGCCGGTGCCAGGCGGGGATCTCCCAGTCCGGCTCCCGGCCGTCGTGGTGGCGCCAGACGAACACCGCCTCGTTCACCTCGCGCACCGGCAGTTGCGTCAGCGCCGCCTTGGGCGCTTGGGTGCCGTACCCGGTGCGTACGCAGCGGCCCTCGGCGTCGAAGGCGAACCGGTGGAAGGGGCAGACCAGGTCGTTGCCCTCGACCGTGGCCAGGCCGAGGTGGGCGCCGAGGTGCGGGCAGTACGGGCGGATCGCGCGCAGGCGGCCGTTGCGCAGACGGTACAACACGACGTCCTCGCCCGCGAGTTGGCGGGTGATGACGGTGCCGAGCTTGAGCTCGGCGGAGAAGGCGAGTGCGGACCAGCCGTCGGGATAGGGCAGCGCCGGTGGCAGGGCTACGTCGGCAGCGGTCGGGCGGTTGCTGACGGGGTGGACGTGCTTGGACACGCGCATGAAGTCTCCTGTCGGTCTGCCCGGCGCCGCCCCTCCCAGGCGATTAGCGCTCGAACAGAATGGAATTCAGATGCTATCCATGGAACGGGAGTGCTTGCACGGACAATCTCCCTAAGCAGCAACAAGTCTGATGATCTGTCAGACAGAAAAGAGTTCGACTGTTCGATTAGTTCCAGGCTTTCGCTCGACCCGGAGTGTGGGGGCGTTCGAGCACGTCGGCGGGGGAGCGGGGCCGGTCGGTGACGCGTCGGCGGCGTAGACGCTCGCGCATGCGGCTGAGCGCGGCGGCTATGGAGCGCCCGGCCGAAGGGGGACTTGAATGGTGCCACGGCGACGGACCGATCGGGCGCGATCGGGGCTTCGAACGATCGTCTCCGGTGGTTCCTTCGAGTCCTGGAATGAGGGTGTCCGTGATGGCTGGTGGGGTGGATCTCCGGGTCGAGTCCGGTGTCGTGCCGGTGGTCGGTGGGACGGGAAAGGCGGGTCGCCGGGTGGTGGGGCCGCTGCTGGCGGGCGCCACCGTCGCGATGGGTCTGATGGCCGGGCTGTTCCTCGCCTTCGACGTGTCGGTGATGCCGGGCCTGGCAGCCGGGGACGACCGCACCTATGTGACGGCGATGCAGCACATCAACAAGTCGATCGAGAACGGGTTGTTCGGCCTGGTCTTCGTCGGTGCCTTCGTGGCGACCGGCCTGGCCGCCTGGCTGCTGCACAGGGCCGGCCGGCGCCGGCCGGCCCTGTGGGCGGCCCTGGCGACGGCGCTGTACGCGGTGGCACTGATCGTTACCGCGGGTGTCAACATCCCGCTGAACAACGAGCTCGCGGCGGCCGGCGACCCCGCGCGGATCCACGACCTCGCCGCCGTGCGGGCCGGGTTCGCGGAGGGCTGGGTGCCGGCGAACATGTTCCGCACCGCGCTCTGCACCGGCGGCCTGCTCGCGCTGATCCGCACCCTGGTGCTGCACGGCCGCGCCGGCCGCTGAGCTACCTCGCCCCCCGCGGGTCCGTCCCGCCGCTGTGCCCGCCCGCCTCGTACGGGCGGGTACGCGCGTGTTCCGGTGCCGTGCGCCCGCCCTGGCCTGCGGCCTGGCGGAACGGCCCGGTGCGCTGGGGCGTGCGCCGGTGCGCCGGGTCGGTGCGTTCGCCCAATTCACTTGGTGAGACGCCGAGTTGGCGAACCGGCCGGATGTGGTGGAGCATAGGCCGGGCCCGGTCCGTTGCGGTGCGCTTGCGCCGCGGCCGAGGCGTCGTACGACTGCTGGGGAGGAGGCGGTTCCGGTGACTCCGGTGGAACGTCCGTTTCTGGTCCGGGGGAAGGCGGTCCCCCTGGCCAGATACCTGGCGGAGGAGGACATCGAGGGCCTGGTGGCCTGCTCGTGCATCGGGAACGAAGTCAGCATCGATCTCGCCGACACCAGGATCCTGGTGAGCCTGATCGACGTCGCCGACGTGGTGCGGCTCAACTTCGACATGGTCCAGGACGGCCCGGCCAAGCCCCGGTCCTGGTCGCGCCGCCTGCCCGCCGGCACCGGCCCGCGCGAGATCGCGTCCCGGATAGCGCTGGACGTGCGGGCCCTGGAACGCGAACTCGCGCCGCTGCGCCTGCGCCCGCCCCGGTCGGCGCCGACGCGGCACCGTCCGGGCTGACACACCGGAGGGCACGAACCGGCCCGGGGCCGGCGGCGGGGGCGCTGCCGAACCCGGGCTCTTCGCCGTTCCGGACGGGTGGTCTCGGGCCCGGCTCGGCGCTGCCGTTGCCTCCGCGAGACGGAACCGCTCCTCCCACTTGTCGCGCGTAGAAACGTTCTTCCGCCGTACGTCTGGCCGTTGCCCGATGCGCCCGGTAGGGATCTGGTGGCGCTGCTAGAACCGCAGCGCCCGATTTTTCTTGTCCGTGGTCACACCGCCGGGTCGCGAGCCCGGACGGTGGTCAGGAGGAAGCCTCATGCGGAGCACCCCGAACCCCCGGATCGCCCCCGGAGCGCCGCGCGTCCGGCGCCGGACGCCGGCGGCGGCCTCCGCCGCGGCCGTGGTGGCGGCGCTGGTGGCGCTGCCCGGCGGCGTGGCGCAGGCGGCGTCGCCCGACATCGTGATCAGCCAGGTGTACGGCGGTGGCGGCAACTCCGGTGCCCCGTACGCCAACGACTTCGTCGAGCTGTACAACCGTGGCACCACGCCGGTGTCCGTCACCGGCTGGACGGTGCAGTACGCCTCGGCCACCGGCTCCAGCTGGTCGCGGACCACCCTGTCCGGGACGATCGCGCCCGGCCACTACTTCCTCGTCCAGGAGGCCGTCGGCGCGGGTGCGGGCAGTGCCCTGCCGACCGCGGACGCCACCGGCACGATCGCCATGTCCGCGACCTCCGGCAAGGTCGCCCTCGTCACCAACGGCACGGCGCTGACCTGCGCCACGGGCTGCGCGAGCCAGTCCGGGGTGAAGGACTTCGTCGGCTACGGCAGCGGCGCCGGCTCCGCCGAGGGCTCGCCGACCGGCAACCTGTCGAACACCACCGCGGCCCTGCGCGCGGGCGGCGGCGCCACCGACACCGACAGCAACGCGGCGGACTTCTCGATCGGCGCGCCGACGCCGCGCAACTCCTCCTCCACCGGCGGCGGCAACACCGGCGGCACCCGGATCCACGACATCCAGGGCGCCGCCCGGGTCTCCCCGCTGGCCGGCGGCTCGGTGAGCGCCGTGCCCGGTGTGGTGACGGCCGTCGGCCCCAACGGCTTCTGGTACCAGGACCCGCTGCCCGACAACGACCCCGGCACGAGCGAGGGGATCTACGTCTACACCGCCGGCGCGCCCTCGGTCGCGGTCGGGGACTCGGTCACCGTCAGCGCCACCGTCAGCCAGTTCCGCCCGGGCGGCACCGGCGGCACCAACAACCTGTCGATCACCGAACTGACCGCGCCCAGCGTCACGGTGGTCGCCCACAACGCGCCGCTGCCCGCCGCCACCGTGGTCGGCCAGGGCGGGCGGATACCCCCGTCCGCGGTCATCTCCAGCGTCACCTCCGGCGACGTCGAGACGGCGGGGAACTTCCAGCCCGCCACCGACGGCCTGGACTTCTGGGAGTCCCTGGAGGGCATGCGGGTCGAGATCGACAACGCGGCCGTGGTCGGCCCGACCAACAAGTACGGCGAGCTCCCCGTCGTCCCGCAGGGCAGCGGCACCCGCACCAACCGGGGCGGCATCCTGCTGCAGGCGAACGACGGCAACCCGGAGCGGGTCGTCCTCGGCAAGGCGCTCGCGCCCACCCCGACCGCCAACGTCGGCGACACCCTGACCGGCGCCACCGTCGGCGTGCTCGACTACGCCTTCGGCAACTTCACCCTCCAGGTCACCGCGACCCCGTCGGTCACCGCCGGCACCACCACCCCCGAGGTCACCGCCGCGCCGACGGCCGGCCAGCTCGCCGTGGCCACCTTCAACGTGGAGAACCTCGCCCCGTCCGACCCGCAGAGCAAGTTCGACGGCCTCGCGGCGGGCATCGTCACCAACCTGCGCGCGCCCGACCTGGTCGCCCTGGAGGAGATCCAGGACAACAGCGGTGCGACCAGCGACGGCACGGTGAGCGCCACCCAGACCCTGGCCAAGCTCACCGCGGCCATCACCGCGGCCGGCGGTCCCTCCTACTCCTACCGCGAGATCGACCCGGTGGACGGTCAGGACGGCGGCCAGCCCGGCGGCAACATCCGCCAGGTGTTCCTGTACCGCACCGACCGCGGCCTCTCCTTCACCGACCGCCCCGGCGCCGGATCCACCACCGCCGACTCCGTGGTGAACGCGGGCGGCACGCCGCAGCTGGCCTACTCGCCCGGCCGGATCGACCCGGCCAACGCGGCGTTCAACTCCAGCCGCAAGCCGCTGGCCGGCGAGTTCCGCTGGAACGGCAAGCCGGTCTTCGTGATCGCCAACCACTTCAACTCCAAGGGCGGCGACCAGCCCCTCTTTGGCCGCTACCAGCAGCCGAGCCGCCCCTCGGAGAGCCAGCGCCACGACCAGGCGACCGTGGTGAAGAACTTCACCGACCAGATCCTGGCCGTCGACCCGAACGCGTCGGTCATCGTGCTCGGCGACCTCAACGACTTCGAGTTCTCGCAGACCGCCGACATCCTCACCGCCGGCGGCTCGCTCACCGACCTGCCGCGCACCCTGCCGCTGCCCGAGCGCTACACCTACGTGTACGAGGGCAACTCGCAGGTGCTGGACCACATCCTGATCTCCGGCGCGCTGGCGGCCAAGGCGTACAGCTACGACATCGTGCACCTCAACAGCGAGTTCAGCACGCAGCTCAGCGACCACGACCCGCAGGTGGTGCGCATCCCGCTGCCGTAGCGGACCCGGCCCACGGTGCCGGTCTCCCCAGCAGGTGGGGGAGACCGGCACCGTTCGTCCTGTCGGGCGCCACGTCGTCCCGGACGACCCCGGGCCACCTGCCCCGACGCGACGAAGGAGCAGGAAGTCGGCTGGGCCGACTTCCTGCTCCTTCCTACGGCGCGGGAACGCTAGCCGAGCAGTTGGAACTTGGTGGACGGGGCGCTCCGGTAGGTGCTGCAGTCGTAGTTCTGCGTGGTCGTGCTGTAGGTGAAGCCGTAGGGGACATCACAGGCCCAGAGACCGCTGTACGGCTTGCGGAGGTGGAAGGCGTTGGACTGGCCGCCGCCCGTGGTCATGTTGCAGGCGGTGCCCCAGACGAGGTAGTCGTAGGTGAACTCCGGGGTGCCCACGCAGGCGACCAGGCCGTCGACCGGCTTGCGCAGGTGGAACTGGTTGGACTGCACGCCGCTGATCTGGCTGCAGGCGAGACCCCAGGTGATGTTGTCGTAGACGAAGCCGGGTGTGCTCCGACAGGCAATCAGGCCGTCGTAGGGGGTCCGCAGGTGGAACTGCGGCGAGTTCCAGCTGCCGCCGCCGCTGCAGCTGCGGTTCATCGAGACCTGGTCGTAGACGTACCCGGCCGGGACGTCGCAGGCCCAGGCGCCGTCGAGGCTGGTGGTGGAGGCCTTCGCGGGGGTCGCGCCGACCGCGCCCGAGAGCAGGAGGGCGAGGGCGGCCAGTGCGGCGAGCAGCAGGCGGGCGAAGCGGGTGTGTGCATGTGCGGTGGGCATGGTTCTCCCAGGGTCGTGGCCGGACACGAGGTGCGGCGCGGGAACAACGGGACATGCGGTACCGGGCGGGCGGACAACGGTAGTTGTGGCCCGCCGAAGGTTTTAGCACGGCTTCTTCACGGCCGCCTCACGAATCGCACAAGTCGGTTGGCCGCCGGAGAACCTTGACCGGAACCTTTTGCCCACCCAGCGCGTTCCGCCCGCTGGTCCCGAGGGGAGAGGGCCCGGTCGTGCCCACCGCGGTCGTGCCCACCGCACGACCTTCGGCGGACGGCCCCTACGCCCCGGCCTGCCGGTAGAGAGTCACCAGGAGGCCGTGCACCGGCTCGCCCTCCGGATCCTCCTCCGTCTCGTCGACCAGTGCGGCCAGCGCCTCGGCGAGCCGCGCCGCCTTGGCCGGGCCGAGCCGGAGGTGGCGCAGTGCCAGGAGGTGGTCGTCGGGTGAGCGGTCCAACTCCTGGGCGACGGCGCCGAGCAGCGCGGCCGTGCCCTCGGCCTGCGGTTCGGCGACGAAGAGCCGCTCGGCGGTTCGCCGGTAGTACTTCTCGGTGCCGCCGCGCACCTGTCGCGTTCCCGCGTCCTGGACCAGCCCCGCCTCGCACAGCACCCTGAGGTGGTGGGAGACGCTGCCCTTGTTCGCTCCCAGCTGCGCGGCGAGCCGGCTGATCGTCGACGGCCGACTGCTCAGGGCGAAGAGCAGGCGCTGGCGCAGGGGGTGGGCGAGTGCGGAGTGCTGGAGAGGCGTACTGATCCGCTGGACGTCTCCGTCTGGTTGGTGGTTCACCTGAACAAGCGTTAAGTACGGTTGACGCTTTGGCAACTCGCTGGTCTACTTCCCTCCCATGACCTCCACCACATCGTCACCCGCGCTGGACACCGTCGCCCTCGTCGAGGAGATCGCCGACCTGGTCTGCGAGAACTACGTCTTCCCCGATGCCGCCCAGCAGCTGGCGGACCTGCTGCGGCGCCGGAGTGCCGAGGGCTCCTACCGGACCGAATCCGCCGAGGAGTTGGCCGAAGCGGTCACCGCGGACCTGCGGTCCGTCAACGGAGACCTGCACCTGGGCCTCAAGTACCACGCCGTGCCGGTGCCGCCGGAGCGGGGCGCGGCGGTACTCGCCGCGGTGCGGAGGGAATTCGACACCTTCCTGAACGGCGTTCCCCGCCTGGAACTCCTCGACCACGGCGTCGCGGTCCTGGAGCTCGGGCCCAAGCTGTTCCCGCTGGACTGGGCGGCACAGCCGCTGACCGCGGCACTCTCACTGGTGGCCCCCGCCCGCGCCCTCATCCTGGACCTGCGCCGCAACACCGGTGGCGACCCGAACACGGTCGCCTTCGTCTGCGGCTACCTGCTCGACGGCCGCACTCACCTGAACACCATGTTCTCGCGGAAGGAAGAGGTGGGCGCGCAGTCCTGGTCGCCCGGGTTCGTGCCCGGTGCCCGCTTCGGCGGCAGCAAGCCGCTCTACGTGCTGACGAGCGGAGACACCTTCTCCGGGGGCGAGGAGCTCGCCTACGACCTGCAGCAGCTCGGGCGCGCCGAGGTCGTCGGGGAGGTCACCCGGGGCGGTGCGCACCCGCGCGAGGGCTGGACGCTGCACCCGCAGCTCGAGCTCAGCGTGCCCATCGCCCGCGCGGTCAACCCGATCTCGGGCACCAACTGGGAGGGCGTCGGCGTCCGGCCCGATGTGCCGTGCGACGCCGAGAAGGCGCTCGACCGCGCGCTGGCCCTGGCCGTGGAGCGCCTGGCCTGAGTCCGTCACCACCGCAGGGCGCTCCACCATCGGACCTCCGTGCGGCGGTTGTGCGGATACCCTGCGGGAATGCCGTACGAGCTCAACGCCGCCATCGGACGTCTCGACCTGCTCACGTGACCGTGCGTCGGCCGGGGCCCTTCGGGTGGGGCCCCGGCCGCGTTCGGCTGTGCGCGCACGGTCGTTGGGCTGACCGGGGCGCACCGCGCGTCAGTCAACGGCACGCCCGGATCGGCGATCCGACGATCGGGAGGACACGCCTCAGCGGGTCACCACCCACGACAGGCTCGCGGTCAGCTTCGCGCGCAGCGCCGGGTCCGCGACGGCCGGGGTCGGGTCGGTGGCGACGGCGGTGAGCACGTGCGGCCGGGAGCGCGGCCCGGTCAGCTTGAGCTCGGCCAGGTCCAGTGCGGTGCGGCCGTCCAGGCGGGGCAGCTCGCGTCCGTCCAGGTACCAGTGGAGCCGGGTGCCGGGCACCGGCAGGTCGACGGTGAGGCGGTCCGCGGCGGAGAGCCGACTGCCGGCCGCGGTGGGGCTGGTGAGCGGGGTGGCGTGGCGGTAGAAGCCCGCGATCATGGCCTCGCGCCCGGGCAGGTTGAACTCGCGTCCGAGCGAGCGCATGATCGAGTTCTCGGTCGGCCGGTAGAGCCCGGTGGGGTAGTAGCCGCCGCCCTCGTACGTGCCGACGGTGCCGCCGTCCGGCGAGGCCTGCCCCAGCCAGCGCGACCACTTGGTGCCCTGCCGGCGCATCGGGTCGGCGGTCAGGGTGCTGATGTTGGCCTCGGCGGGCTCGTCGCCCTGGTACGTCCCCTGGCCGTCGTAGGCGTACTCGTCGGCCAGCTTGCCCAGCGAGTGCCCGGTCTCGTGCACCGCGATCTGCCCGGACCTCGCGTTGCCGCCCGCCACGGTGGCGATGCCCTCGTAGCCGACCGGGGACTTGACGTCGTTGTAGCCGGCGCCGCCGTACTTCGCGGTGTTGGCCACCACGAGCACCAGGTCCGCCTGCGGGGCCTTCGCCGCGTACGACTCGACGGCCTTCTCGTCCACGCAGAGCAGCCGCTCCACGCCGTCGCACCAGAAGTACGAGCCCAGCGCGGTGTGCCGCACCGTCGCCTGGTCCGGGTCCCCGGTCACCCCCGACTCGGGCGAGACGGCGGTCACCGCCCAGACGTTGAACAGCGCGCGGTAGGTGGCGTAGGGCTCGACAGAGGTCAGCTCGCTCCACTTCTGGGCCGCGTCCGCACGGAACCTGTCCTGCTCCTGGGCGGTGTAGCCGTCGCCTATCACCACCACGTCCAGCTTGGCGGCCGGTTCCCCGTTGCGGACCAGAGCCGTGACCTCGCCGTCCCCCCGCACGGGGGCCACGCCCTGGGGGCGGCCGGCGAGGTAGGGGGAGGCGGCCGGGGCCTGGGCGCGGGAGATGCCGCCGTCCTCGGCGAACACCTCCACCTGACGGGTCGGCGGGGTGCCGTCCGCGGGCCGGCTCCAGGCCGGTGCGGCCCCCAGCACCGACCCGGCGAGGGCGGCGGCGAGCAGGGCGGTGGCGGTTCTGACGGTGGCGGTGCGGTGCACGGGCATCCTCCAGGGGGAACGGTATGTGGCCTGCCCCCTTCCCATGTCGAGAACCTGACAACCCTCCGTCGGATAGCCCGTTCGATCTGGTGTTGGAGATGCTCGCGCCCGTCCGTCGGTGCCGGTGGACCCGGCATGGACCGGACGGGTCGCGGGTGCCGCCGGGGCCTCAGCCCTCCCCGTCGCCCGGACCCCCGTGCCGTGCGTCGCTCGGACGCCGTGTAGGTGGTCCGCGCGGGGCCTCACCGCCGCTGAGGGCCGGCCTTCGCGGGTGCGCACAGGGCGTCGTCGACCAGCTGGTTCTCCGCCTCCGCCACCCGCATGACGTCCTGCTCGGTGGCGGCCTGGACGCCCGACAGCGAGACCGCGACGCTGCGCCGCCCGTCGGCGGTGACGCCGACGGTGCTGATCCACCCGGCGTCGCCTCCCTCGTGGCCCCAGTACTCCCCGCCGCAGGACAGCCGACGTGAGAAGAGGCCCAGCCCGGCCCGGGCGCCCGGCATGAAGCGCTCGAACCTGTCGCTGACCTGGACGGTGTCCGTCATCTCCGCCAGTTGCTCCGGCGGCAGGAGCCGACCCCCGAGCAGGGCGCCGAAGAACCGGTCGAGATCGGCGGTGGTGGAGACGAGTCCGGCCTCGCCGTTGGTGCCCGGGCCGACTTGCTCGGTGACGTCGACGAGCGGCTCGCCGTCCCCGAACCTCTGGTAGGTCTCGGCGTGCGGCCGGGGCAGGGTGGGTGACGTACCCGGCCGGAAGGTGTGATCGAGGCCGAGCGGCCGGACGATCCGGTCCCTGACCTCCTCGTGCCAGGGGTTCCCGGTGACCCGCTCGATGACCATCCCGAGCAGGACGTAACCGGTGTTGCTGTAGTTCCAGCCCGTGTCCGGCTCGAAGTCCCGGCGGTGGCCCATCGCCCGGGCGACGATCTGCTCGGGTGTGTACGCGTCGTTCCGGTGCTTCCGGAAGTCCTCTGCCGAGGTGTAGTCCGGGTAGTCGTCGTGGACGCCGCTGGTGTGCTGGAGCAACTGGCGGACGGTGATCGCGCGACCGTCGTTGTCGTTCCCGGTCACCACTCCGGGCAGCCACCGCTCGACCGTGTCGTCCAGGGAGAGCCTGTTCTCGCCGGCGAGTTGCAGGGTCACGGTGGCCACGAAGGTCTTGGTGACGCTGGCGATCCGGAAGTAGCCGTTCCGGGGGACCGGCTGCCGCCTCGTCAGGTCCGCGACACCGCTGGTGACGGTGACGTTCCGGCCGTCGGAGGTGACCACGCGGGCCTGCACGCCCGTGGCGCCGACCGCGATGAGCGCGTCGGCGTCGCGCTGGAGCTGGAGTGGGAGCCGGTCGTCGTGCTCCCGGGCGGCCATCGCCCCGGGCGCACTGGTGGAGAGGGTCACGGCCGCGAGGGCGGCCAGCGTCAGGTTCCGTCGGACGGATCGGCTGTGCCGCCGGCGGACACGAATCGGTGAACTCGTCATGGGTGTTGACGCTAGGTCCGGGCGAGGCGGGCGGACGATACCGCTCACCAGTGGGAAAAGAGGGTAGTGGGCTGTAATGCCCGGCCCGAGCCCTGTGGTCCAGACTTGCGCGCATGAACCACCATGGGGCGGGACGGCTTTCGGAGATGTGGCGCGGTCTGGGCTATCTGTTGGGAAGCCTGTTCACCGCTGCGGTCGCCGTGTTGGCGCTGCCCGTGTTCGCCCTCCCGGTGGCGGCCCGCACCTGGGCGACCTGGCACCGCCGCCGCGCGGACCGACTGCTGGGTTCTCCGCGCTCCGGCCCCGTCCGGGTCGGTCCCTGGCGGGTGCTCGGGTGGCTGGGTGCCTGCCTGGTGATCAGTCTGGCGTTCGGAGTCGTCGTCGTGCTGTGCGCGGGCAACGCGCTGACCACGGCCGTGACGGTGCCGCTGTGGTGGGCGCTGCCCGCCGGCACCCGCGCGGGCGGCTTCGGCGCCGGGGTCCCACTGACCGGCTGGGGCACGGCGCTGACCCTGGGGACGGCACAGGCCGTCGCCTTCGCGGCCCTGACGTACTGGCTGGTTCCGCCGCTGGCACGCCTGCACGCCCGGATCTGCGTCGCGTTGCTGTCCCCCTCGGCCGCCGAGAGGCTCGCGCGGCGGGTGGAGACCCTGACCGAGACTCGGGCCGGCGCCATGGACGCGCACGGTGCGGAACTCCGCCGGATCGAACGCGACCTGCACGACGGCACCCAGGCCCGGCTGGTGGCCATCGCGATGCGGCTGGGCGTGGCCCGTGAGCTGCTGGCCGAGGACCCCCGGCTGGTGGCCAGGCTCCTGGAGGAGGCGCACGAGAGCACCGAGGAGGCCATGACGGAGCTCCGTGCGGTGATCCGGACGATCTACCCGCCGATCCTCGCCGACCGCGGCCTCGCCGGGGCGCTGACCGCGTTGGCGGCGCGCGCGGCGATCGACACCACCCTGGACGTCGGAGGCCTCGGCGAGGCCGGTGGGAGCGTCGGCTCCGGTGACGCCGGCGCGATCCCGGCCGCGGTCGAGGCCGTCGCCTACTTCACGGTCGCCGAGGCGCTCACCAACGCCGCCAAGCACAGCCGGGCCGCCCGGAGCGCCGTCCGCGTCGCACGCGACGGTGACCGGCTGTCGATCGAGGTCACCGACGACGGCGTCGGCGGCGCCGACGAGACGCTCGGCACCGGCATCGCCGGAATCCGCCACCGCGTCCTGGCGCTCGACGGTACCGTCCGCCTCCACAGCCCCGGCGGCGGCCCCACCACGATCACGGTGAGCCTGCCGTGCGGGTCGTGATCGCCGAGGACAACGTCCTGCTGGCCAACGGGCTGGAACTCCTGCTGACCGCCAAGGGCTTCGAGGTCGCCGCGATCACCCAGGACGCCCGCGGCTTCGCCGCCGCCGTCGCCGAACACCGGCCGGACGTCGCCATCGTCGACGTACGGCTGCCGCCGACCTTCCGCGACGAAGGCATCCACGCCGCCATCCGGGCCCGCCGCCGGTACCCCGGCCTGCCCGTGGTCGTCCTCTCCCAGTACGTCGAGCGGCAGTACGCCGGCGAGTTGATCTCCGACGGCCGGGGCGGCGTCGGCTACCTCCTCAAGGACCGGGTCAGCCGGGTGAGCGAGTTCACCGACGCACTGCGGCGGGTCGCCGCCGGCGACACCGTCATGGACCCCGAAGTGATCGGGCAGCTCCTCACCCGGCACGCCCGCGACCCGATCGCCGCCCTCACGCCACGCGAACGCGAAGTCCTCGCCCTGATGGCCGAGGGAAAGGACAACACCACGATCGCCGCCCGGCTCGTCATCACCGACAACGCCGTCCACAAGCACATCGGCCACATCTTCACCAAACTCGGCCTCTCGCCGGCCGACAGCGGCCACCGCCGCGTCCTCGCCGTCCTCACCTACCTCAGCCGGTCGGGGTCGTAGATCAGCCACTCCAGGTAGTCCGTCGGCCCGGGTGGACCTCCTGGCCCGTGGCGTGGTGGCCCCTCGTCGCCCGTGCGCGGCGCCGCCCCGGCCTCAACCGCCGCAGGTCAGCCATGCGGAGGTGCGGTGGGCGGTGCGGTGGCTGAAACTCGTCTGCCATATGACCTGTGACATTGTTCTGATCCTCGGATCGGTGACAGGATCCACGCCACATCTCCTTCACTCAGCCCGACCCCATGTCGGGCTGCCCCCACTCGAAGAAGGATTCGGCGTGCTCCTGCGCACAAGACTCTCCACGCTCGCAGCCGGCGTCGTCGCCTGTTGCGCCACGGCCACCGCCGTGCTGCCGGCCCAGGCCTTCGCGGCACCCGCCGCCGTCACCGCCGCCCCGGCGCTGACCGCGACCGCCCCGACGGGGACCGGTCCGACCCCGCCCGCCGCACCCGTCGCGCCCGCCGCCGGCGCGACGACCGAGTCCGAGGAGCCCGCCGCGCCCGCGGCCCCGAAGCTCCCGGCCCTGATCGGCGAGCGCCTCATGGGCGGGCCGGCCGCCACGGCCGCGCCCGGCGCCCCCGCAGCGCCCAAGGCCCTCGCCATGGGAGCCGCGTCCGGCACGGACACGGTCGTCGCCGCGCAGGGCTGCACCCCGGCCGACTTCGCCGCCCGAACCGGGGCCGACCTGGTCGCGTTCATCAAGAGCTCGACCCCGGAGTGCATCCGGGGCCTGTTCGGCACCGGCGGCTCCGACCCGAGCATCTTCCAGCAGTCCCGGATGCTGTCCGTCGCGGCCGCCTTCAAGGACCTGGCGACCGGCTACACCGGCGACAACTCCACCGGCATCCAGCAGCTGGCGATCTACCTCCAGGTGGGCTACTACATCCAGTTCTACTACCCGGACGCGACCGGCCCGTACACCGGTGAGCTGACCACCGCCGTCAGGGCCGCCCTGGACGCGTTCTTCGCCGGCGCCCGCTGGCACGACGTCACCGAGAGCAACGGCATCGTGCTCAAGGACGTGGTGTGGCTCACCGACAGCGCCAACGTCCAGGCCGGCTACCTGGGCGCCTACAAGCGGATCCTGGACGACTACGACAACTCGTACAACGCGATCCCGAAGATGGTCGGCGCGGTCAACTCCGTGCTGCAGTACCCGCTCTGGCGCGGCAACTCCAACCAGGACTTCGTCAAGGCGGTCGCCGCCGACCCGAGCCTCGCCAACTCCCTCGCCGACTTCGCGATCAAGCACAAGGACCTGATCGGCGGTCCCAACGAGGTCCTCTCCACCAACGCGGGCAACGACCTCGCCCGGATGGCCGGGAGCGGCCCCGCCGTCGAGCCCCTCGTCAAGCCGCTGGTCAGGAAGGTGCTGGACTCCGCGCCGCTGCTGACGCCCGCGGCACCGCTGTACGTGCACACGGCCGTCCAGGCCGCGTACTACAACGGTGGCCAGTGCTCGTACTACGACATCTGCGACCTGCCCGCCAAGCTCACCTCGGTGGTCCTGCCGAAGCAGCTGGTCTGCGACAACCGCACCATCCAGGCCCAGGCGCTGTCGGCCGAGGAACTGGCCACCGTCTGCGCCAGCCTGCGCAACCAGGACGCGTTCTTCCACAACGTGGTCAAGGACAGCGGGCCGATCCCCAACCAGTACGCCAAGAACGTCACCTTCGGGATCTTCGCCAACAAGACCGACTACACCACCTACTCGTGGGCGATCTTCGGCAACGACACCGACAACGGCGGCCAGACCGTCATGGACGCGACCGACCCCAACAAGCGGGCCGCGACGGTGATGTACCAGAAGTCGTGGAACAACAACGACCCCGCCCGGGTGTGGAACCTCAACCACGAGTACACCCACTACCTGGACAGCATCCACGACCTCAAGGGCAACTACCGCACCCAGATGTCCGTCCCGGACATCTGGTGGGTCGAGGGCCTCGCCGAGTACATCTCGCACAGCTACCGCGGCGCCACCGACACCGACGCGATGACCCAGGCCGCGAAGCACACCTACAAGCTCAGCACCCTCTTCCAGAGCACCCCCGGCAACTCGGACTCGACGCGCGTCTACCCGTGGGGCTACCTGGCCACCCGGTACATGGTGGAGAAGCACCCGGCCGACGTCCAGGCCATGCTGGCCCGGTTCCGCGTCGGTGACTACCAGGGCGGCTACGCGGTCTACAACAACCTCGGCACCTCCTACGACGCCGACTTCGACGCCTGGCTCAACGCCTGCGCCGCCGGCTCCTGCTACGCCGCCGGCCCGACCGCCCTGTTCGACACCTCGGTGAACGGCGCGACCGTCAGCGTGAGCGAGCGGTCCGTGCAGACCGGCACCGGCCGGATCACCGCCTGGCACTGGACCTTCGGCGACGGCACATCCTCGGACGAGCGCAACCCGAGCCACACCTACGCCGCGGCCGGGAGCTACACCGTCGCCCTGACCGCCACCGACGACACCGGCCGGATCTCCACCACCCCCGCCACGGTCACCGTCACCGCCGCCCCGGTCGTCCTGCCGACCTGCACCGAGCAGCGCGCCGACGCGATGGGCCGCAACTGCTCGCGCAGCGGCCGCTCCGCGACCGCCGGAAACCTCGACTACCTGTACGTCTACCTGCCGGCCGGAACCACCACGCTGAAGGTCACCACCTCCGGCGGCACGGGCACCGCGCACCTCTACTACAACGCGGACACCTGGGCCTCGCCGCAGGCCTTCACCGCCTCCTCCACCGGCACCGGCACCACCCAGTCCCTCACCGTCACCAACCCCACCGCCGGCTACCGCTACCTCAGCCTCTACGCCGCCACCGACTTCAGCGGCGTCACGATCAGCACCCAGTTCTGACCACCGACTCACCGGAGCGGAACGCTCGGCCGGGCTCCCCGGCCGAGCGTTCCGCATGGGTGGGCACCTGGCCCGCTCGGGACGCACGCCTTCGAAGTCGTCCTCCAGGCCGGGCTGGAGCGGGCCTTCCCGGTCGACCAGCCGCGCTTCTTCCCGACGGTCCCGCACGGTTCCGCACGGCTACGCCGACCCCGCCGTCGTGGCCGCCGACCTGACGGGCGCCGGGTTCGCAGGCGAGGACGAGCAGGAACTGACGCTCCAGGGCCGGGCCGCATCGACCGCCGACCTCGCCACCGGGTACCCCACCGGGACACCGGTGCGCGCGGCCGTGGAGGAGCACGGCGACGGACCGGCCGTGCGGGCCACCGTCATCGAGGAGATGACGGCCCGACAGGGCGCGGGGCCGGTCACCGCCCCGATGACCACCTCCGTCTTCCGCGCCGCGGCCTGGTTCCTCACCCGCACCGTCACCCGCGACACCAGCCTCGGCGGGTACCCGCTCCCCGCCGGCAGCGGCCTCGTCTACAGCCCGTACCTGCTCCACCACCGGCCCGACCTCCACGCCGACCCCGAGACCTTCGACCCCGACCGCTGCACCCCGGACCGCCCCCAGCCACCCCGCGACGCCTTCATCCCCTTCGCCACCGGCGCCCGCAAGTGCATCGGCGACACCTTCGCGACGACCGAGGCCACCCTCGCCCTCGCCACCATCGCCGCCCGCCGGCGCCGAACACCTGCCCGGCCGCCGGCGGCCCCTCCCTCGGAGCCTCCTACGGACCGGGCGACCTCCGGATGCGGGCCGCACCCCGGTAGAAGTCCCGGAGTGACGACGGGCTCGGGGAGGGACGGTCTACCTCTTCCAGGGCAACCAGTACGTCAAGCTCGCCCGGGCAGGGCGATTTCAAAACCGCATGACTTCGGGTGACAGATCGACTACGCTCTGCTCTGCGAATCCTCGGAGTGCGATGCGGTAGGAGAGATCACCGTGGGTGACGAGAACAAGGGCGGCCCGAACGACGGAAAGGGCGGCGCCCACGCCAAGCCCGGCGGCCCGGAGATCGGTCCCAAGCCGAACCCCGACGGACAGCGCCCCACCCCCGACCCGAAGCACAAATGACAGCGGTCGCCGGCGCCCACGTCCGGCTGGTCGACCGACTGGAAGCCTCGGGTGCGCTGACCCCCGACTGGCGGCAGGCCTTCCTCGGCGTCGGCCGCCACCTGTTCCTCCCGGACCTCTTCTGGGTGAGCACCAGTGACGGCTACGAACGCTGCGACCGCACGGAGAACCCCGAGAGGTGGCTGCAACTCGCCTACTCCGACGCGGCGATCGTGACGCAGTGGGACGACGGAGCGGACAACGGGCAGCGGGAGCCGACCTCGTCGGTCTCCATGCCCACGATGGTGGCCTCCATGCTGCGCGACCTGGACGTCCAGGAAGGCCACAAGGTCTGGGAGGGCGGAACCGGCCCCGGCTGGAACGCCGGACTACTGGCCGAGCGCCAAGGCGCGCACAACGTGGTGACCGTGGAACTGGACCCGGCTGTCGCCGCCCAGGCCGCGGCCAACTTCCGGGCCCTGGACGCCGTCCCGACCACGGTGGTGGGCGACGCGGCGGACGGATACCCACCGGGAGCCCCGTACGATCGGGGGATTCTCACCTGCTCGGTACGGGAGGTTCCCCCGGCCGTGATCGGGCAGATCCGGCCGCAGGGCGTACTGGTGCTGCCCTTCGCTCCGCTCTTCGGGGGCGGTGCGGTCGCCCGCCTGACCGTGGCCGGCGCCACCGCCGCGGGCCCGTTCACCGGATCGTCGGCGTTCATGCGCATGCGGCAGCAGCGCTACCAGGCCCCGCCCGTCGACGACTACCTGCCCGGCGACTGGCCCGGCGGCGCCGTGCGGGAGTTCACGGACCTCAGCCCGCTCGGTGTCGTCGACGACTGGCTGGCGTCCTTCGTCGTCGGCCTGGCCGTGCCCGACCTGTACTACCGGCGCAGCGACGGCGGCGACATGACGACCCTGTGGCTGTTCGACACGGGCGTCACCTCCTGGGCGACGGTGGACTTCGTGGACGGCGCCGGCCGGTACGAGGTCCGCCAGTCGGGTCCGCGTCGGCTGTGGTCGGAGGTCGAGGAGATCGTCCGGTGGTGGGTGAAGGCGGGCCGTCCGGGGTTCGAGCGGTTCGGGCTGACCGTGGCCGGGGGCGCGCACCGGGCGTGGCTGGACGAGCCCGTCAACCTGCTGCCGTCCGTTAAGGGTTGAGGCCGAACCGTACCGGGCCGTCGCCGCGGCCGCCCTCGTGCGCGTCCCGGCGCGGATGGGTCGGTTGATCTGCGGTGTCAGGGTGTGACCGCGTACTCGGTGAACCGGCCGCAGGCCTGGAACCCGAGACGGCGGTAGACGGGTTCCCCGTCCGGGGACGCCTGCAGGACCGCGGTGCGGTAGCCCGCCTCGTAGGCCGTGCGCAGGGTGGCCAGGGTGATGGCCCCGCCGTATCCGCGGCGGCGGTCGGACGCGAGGGTCGCGATGTTGTAGACGCCGGCGACGCCCGCGAAGAGGAAGACCTCGGCCGAGCAGACCGGTCGTCCGTCCGCGTAGCCGATGAGGTAGCGCGCGGGGTAGCCGGGAGCCAGAGCCCACTCGGTCGCGTCGGCGAAGAAGCGGTGGACCGTGGCGGCCGGCGGGTCCCAGTTCGCGGCCAGGATCATCGCGTAGTCGGCGAGTTGTTCGGGAGTCGTCACGGCACGGATGTCCAGGCCGTCGGCGCAGGGCTCCGGTGGGGCGGTGCCCAGGTCCATCCACATGCCGGTCTCGGTCTCGGACGCCTTGAGGCCGGCGCCGTCCAGGAGCGCGGCGATGTCAGTCGAAGGCGACGACGAGGCGTACGGCGTGGTCGCCGAAGCGTCCGGCGAGGGCTTTCATCACGGCGAAGACGTGGGGCCAGTGGCTGCCCGGGCCCAGCAGGCAGGCGGTGGTCAACGGCTGGTAGTGGCACTGCAGTTCTCCGCTCGCCCACCGGGACGCGCGCGTGGTGCGGTCGAGGTCGGCCGGCGGAGTGGGGGCGGGCCGCCGTGCCGGTGGCCCGCCCCGTTCGTTCCTGTCCCGCTGTGTTGCGGGGTGGGGTCAGTTGAGGGTGGTGAGTGCGGCTTCGTAGTTGGGTTCGTCGGCGATCTCGGCGACGAGTTCGGTGTGCAGGACGGTGTCGTTCT
>NZ_JBHXLL010000012.1:0-20411 GCF_042721415.1 Kitasatospora sp. NPDC058444
GTGGACCTGTCCGCCCTGCCGCCGCGGCTGGCCGAGGAGATGGTCCGGGTCGCGGGGGGGGTGGACGCCGCCGGCCCGGCGCGCGAGCGGGGTGTGCGGGGCGGGGGGCGCCCGCGGGTGGGGGGGGGGGGGTGGGTGGGCTGGGGGCCGGGGGGGGGGGCCCACCCACCCCCCCCCCCCCCCACGGTGGTGGTGAGCCCGTGGGCCGGTCCGGTTCCGAGCGGTCCGGCCCACGGGCAGCCTTGGGAGCCGGGAGGGCTCAGCCCTCCAGCGCGGCGCGCGCGTCCACGAAGGCCGCGACGGCGCGCTCGACGTCCTCGGTGGAGTGCGCCGCGGACAGCTGCACCCGGATCCGGGCCTGGCCGTGCGGCACCACCGGGTAGGAGAAGCCGATCACGTACACGCCGCGCTCCAGCAGCAGCTCGGCGAGCCGGCCGGCCTCGGCCGCGTCGCCGATCATCACCGGGGCGATCGGGTGGTCGCCGGGCAGGATCTCGAACCCGGCCTCGGTCATCTTCGTCCGGAACAGCGCGGTGTTGGCCGCGAGCCGCTCGCGCAGCTCGTTGGACTCCTCGACCAGGTCGAGCACCTTGAGCGAGGCGGCCGCGATCACCGGGGCCAGCGAGTTGGAGAACAGGTACGGGCGGGAGCGCTGGCGCAGCAGGGCGACGATCTCCCGGCGGGCGGCGACGTAGCCGCCGGAGGCGCCGCCGAGCGCCTTGCCGAGGGTGCCGGTGATGATGTCCACGCGGTCCATCACGCCGTGCAGCTCGGGGGTGCCGCGGCCGCCCGGGCCGACGAAGCCGACGGCGTGCGAGTCGTCCACCATGACCATGGCGTCGTAGCGGTCGGCCAGGTCGCAGATCTCGCGCAGCGGGGCGACGTAGCCGTCCATCGAGAACACGCCGTCGGTGACGATCAGTCGGCGGCGGGCGTCCTGGGTGTCCTGGAGCTGCTTCTCCAGGTCGGCCAGGTCACGGTTGGCGTAGCGGTGGCGGCGGGCCTTGCTGAGCCGGATGCCGTCGATGATGCTGGCGTGGTTCAGCGCGTCGGAGATGACGGCGTCGCGGTCGTCCAGCAGGGTCTCGAAGACACCGCCGTTGGCGTCGAAGCAGGAGGAGTAGAGGATCGTGTCCTCCTGGCCCAGGAAGGCCGAGAGGCGGTCCTCCAGCTCCTTGTGGACGTCCTGGGTGCCGCAGATGAAGCGGACCGAGGCCATCCCGTAGCCCCAGCGGTCCAGGGCGTCCTTGGCCGCGGCGAGCACCTCGGGGTGGTCGGCCAGGCCGAGGTAGTTGTTGGCGCAGAAGTTCAGCACCTCGCCCGGGCGGCCGCCGGCGGTCACGGTGACGGCGGCGCTCTGCGGGCTGCCGATCACCCGCTCGGGCTTGAACAGGCCGGCCTCGCGGATCTCGTCGAGGGTGGTGGCGACATCGGCGCGCACGTTGTCGAACACGAGCAGACTCCTATCGGATCGGCGGGGTGGCTCAGGCGGTCCAGTCGAGGATGATCTTGCCGCAGTTGCCGCCCGCGGCGTCGTCGAAGGCGGCCTCGAAGTCGTCGGCGGCGTAGCGGCCGGTGATCACCGGGCTGAGGTCCAGGCCGCCCTCCAGCAGCACGGACATCGCGTACCAGGTCTCGAACATCTCGCGGCCGTAGATGCCCTTGATGGTGATCATCGAGGTGACGATCGAGGCCCAGTCCACGGGGAACTGCTCGGCGGGCAGGCCGAGCATGGCGATCTTCCCGCCGTGGGTCATGTTGGCGATCATCGACTGCATCGCCTCGGGGCGGCCGGACATCTCCAGGCCGACGTCGAAGCCCTCGCGCAGGCCGAGCTTCTGCTGGCCCTCCTCGATGGTGTGCTCGGAGACGTCGAGCGCCAGCGTGACGCCGACCTGGCGGGCCAGTTCGAGGCGGTACGGGGAGACGTCGGTGATCATCACGTTGCGGGCGCCGGCGTGCTTGGCGACGGCGGCGGCCATGATGCCGATCGGGCCGGCACCGGTGACCAGCACGTCCTCACCGACCAGCGGGAAGGAGAGCGCGGTGTGCACGGCGTTGCCGAACGGGTCGAAGATCGCGGCCACGTCCAGGTCGACCGGCACCCGGTGCACCCAGACGTTGGAGGCGGGCAGGGCCACGTACTCGGCGAAGGCGCCGTCGCGGTTGACGCCCAGGCCGACGGTGTTGCGGCACAGGTGGCGGCGGCCGGCCAGGCAGTTGCGGCACTTGCCGCAGACCAGGTGGCCCTCGCCGCTGACCAGGTCGCCGACCGCGATGTCCGCGACGCCGGCGCCGAGCTCGGCGACCTCGCCGACGAACTCGTGGCCGAGGACCAGCGGGGTCCTGATGGTCTGCTGGGCCCAGCCGTCCCACTTGCGGATGTGCAGGTCGGTGCCGCAGATGCCGGTCCGCAGCACCTTGATCAGCACCTCGCCGGGGCCGATCTCGGGCTTCGGGACATCGATCATCCAGAGGCCGGGCGCGGCCTGCTGCTTGACGAGTGCCTTCACGGCAACGGCTCCTGACGTGCGCGGGGACGGCCTTCGGGGGTCGGGCAGGCCGAGGGGGCCCGGTTCGGCCGCTCCTGACGGACGCGCTCCGGGCAGGCAGAAATCTGCCTGGTCGGAGGGGGTGCGGTCCATCGAGGAATTCTTAAGGGCGGCCACAGCTGGGCTGAACGATCGTGCCCGAGCAGCGGCCGACGACGGGTGCGGCGTGCCGGTGCTCACCCGTCCGGCCGAGCGCGGAGCGGCCGCCCCGACACCAACCGACGGGCCGCCCGGGGTACTTGACAGCGCGGCGCCAGTCGGGCGGGGGCACTCGGCTGACGGCGGGCCCGTTCGGATCAGCCGGGAGGCGACCCGCGCGCGGACGGGCCACGAGGGTGCTTACCGTGGCGCCGCTCCCTCCGGCCCCGTGGAGCAGCCGAGGTGCCCGCCCGGCCGGCCGCCAGCCGGGCGGGGCACTCGGCTGACCCGTACTCCCGTTCGGTCCAGTCGGGCCGCGACCCGCGCGCGGCCGTCCGGCGGCGCTGCTTACGGTGGCGACGCTCCCCCGCGCCCCGTGGAGCAGCGCTCCGGCCCGGCCGAGCCGCACTCCGGGGCCCTTCGCCACGGGGCCGTCCGCCCCAGAGAGGCCGCCTGCGCCGATGACCGACACCCGACGGCCCCGACCGGCCGTTCCCCGCTCCGCGAGCGCCCCCCGCTCCCCGCGCCCGGCCGTGCCCCGGTCCGTACGGGCGGCCGCCGCGGCCCTCGCGCTGAGCGGCCTGCTCGCCGTCTCCGCCTGCTCCGGGGGCGCCGAGCCCGTGCGGGAGGCCGGTCCGGCCGTCACCGCCGAGCCGGCCGCGCTGAGCCCGACCGCCACGCCGACCGGCAGCCCCACCGGCGGCGTGGTGCCGCTCACCCCGGCGGTCGAAGCACAGCTGGACGACGCGATCAAGAAGGTGATGAGCGAGGTCTCCATCCCCGGGGTGATCGTCGGCTACACCACCCCCGACGGCAGCTACCAGCGCACCTTCGGCGTCGCCGACAAGAACGCCGGGACGCCGATGTCGCCCGACCTGTACATGCGGATCGGCAGCGTCACCAAAACCTTCACCGCCACCGGCATCCTGCGGCTGGTGGACCAGGGCAAGCTGGGCCTGGACGACCCGATCTCCAAGTACGTCCCGGACGTGCCCGGCGGCGACGGCATCACCCTGCGCCAGCTCGGCGAGATGCGCAGCGGCCTGTTCAACTACACCCTGGACCCCGGCTTCCAGCAGGCGTTCTTCAGCGACCCCAACCACCCGTTCACCCCGAACCAGCTGCTCGCGTACGCGTTCAAGCACCCGGCGAACTTCGCCCCCGACGCCAAGTTCGAATACTCCAACACCAACCTGATCCTGCTCGGCCTGGTGGTCGAGAAGGTCGGCGGGCAGCCGCTCCAGGAGTTCCTGAACCAGCAGGTGTTCACCCCGGCCGGGCTCGGCAAGACCAGCCTGCCGGCCGACGCGGCCTTCCCGTCCCCGCACGCCCACGGCTACACCAACCAGACCGAGAGCGGCGCGGTCGAGGACTCCACCACCTGGAACCCGTCCTGGGCCTGGGCGGCCGGCGCCGTCATCTCCGACCTCGCCGACCTCCAGACCTGGTCGAAGGTGCTGGCCACCGGCGAGCCGCTGCTCAAGCCCGCCACCCAGGCGGAGCGGCTGAAGTTCAAGTCCGTCGGAGACACCCCCGACCTCGGCTACGGCTTCGGGGTGTTCACCACCCACGGGTGGATCGGCCACAACGGCTCGCTGCCCGGGTACGAGAGCGTGGTGATCTACCTGCCGCAGGCCAAGGCCAGCCTGGCCATCCTGCTCAACACCGACATCCTGCACAACGGGTCGGAGCCCTCGACGTTCCTGGCCCGGGCGATCACCCAGATCGTCTCGCCGAACAACGTCTACACGCTGCCCACCCCGCCCGGCTCGGCCTCCCCGACGGCGTCCCCGTCGCCGACGGGCTCCCCCACGGCCTCGCCCACCGGCTCGCCGACGCCGCTGGTCTCCCCCACGGAGACCATGCCGGCCACGCCCACCGGCACCCCCACCCTGCACGTCGCCTGAACCACTCGTCCAGAGGCCCGACCCGGTTCGACCGGGTCGGGCCTCGCAACGCACCACCGGAGCCGGCACGTCCCGGACCCGGTGCGTCGTCAGATCCCCAGCACCCTGCCGAGGTCGTACGAGACCGGCTCCTCCAGCTGCGCGTAGGTGCAGCTCTCCGGTGTACGGTCCGGCCGCCAGCGGCGGAACTGCGCGGTGTGCCGGAACCGGGTGCCCTCCATGTGGTCGTACGCGACCTCGACCACCCGCTCGGGGCGCAGCGCGATCCAGGAGAGGTCCTTGCCGCCGGTCCAGCGGCTGACCGCGCCGGGCAGCCGGCCCTCGGCGTGCGCGGCCTCGTCCGCCCAGCCGCCCCACGGGTGCCGGGAGAGGTCCTCCATCCGCAACGGGGCCAGCTCCTCGACGAGTTCGCGGCGGCGGGCCATCGAGAAGGCGGCGCAGACGCCGACGTGCTGGAGCCTGCCGTCGTCGTCGAAGATGCCGAGCAGCAACGAGCCGACCACCGGGCCGCTCTTGTGCTCGCGGTAGCCGGCCACCACGCAGTCGGCGGTGCGCTCGTGCTTGATCTTGTACATCGTCCGCTCCCCCGGCCGGTACGGCTGGTCCAGCGGCTTGGCGACCACCCCGTCCAGCCCGGCGCCCTCGAACTCGGCGAACCAGGTCCCGGCGAGGTCGAGATCGGTGGCGGCGGGGGCGGTGAACACCGGGTCGGCGGCGCCGGCGAGCGCGGCCTCCAGGGCCGGGCGGCGCACCGACAGCGGCTCCTCCAGCAGGCTCTCCTCCCCGAGGGCGAGCAGGTCGAAGGCGACGAAGGAGGCCGGGGTCCGCTCGGCGAGCAGCTTCACCCGGCTCGCGGCGGGGTGGATGCGCTCCAGCAGCTCCTCGAAGCGCAGCCGGCCCTCCCGGGCGATCACCACCTCGCCGTCCAGCACGCAGCGCGGCGGCAGCTCCCGCCTGAACGCCTCGACCAGCTCGGGGAAGTACCTGGTCAGCGGCTTGCCGGTGCGGCTGCCGAGCTCCACCTCGTCCCCGTCGCGGAACACGATCGAGCGGAAGCCGTCCCACTTGGCCTCGTACTGCATCCCGGGCGGGATCCTGGCCACCGACTTGGCGAGCATCGGCGCCACCGGTGGCATCACGGGCAGGTCCATGCGTCCGATCCTCGCCCGGTTCGCCTCGGGGCGCGCGCCGGACGCCCGGCGCTTAGCGTGTGGGACATGGGCTCAGCCGTGGAACTGGAAGTCGCCGGGCGCACCGTCCGGCTGTCGAACCCGGACAAGGTGTACTACCCCGAGCGCGGCTTCACCAAGCTGGACGTCGCGCAGTACTACCTCGCCGTCGCCGACGGGGTGCTGCGCGCCCTGCGCGACCGGCCGACCACCCTGCAGCGGTTCCCCGACGGCGTGGAGGGCGAGTTCTTCTACCAGAAGCGCGCCCCCAAGGGCCTGCCGGAGTGGCTGCCCACCGCCCGGATCGAGTTCCCCTCCGGCCGCTCCGCCGACGAGATCTGCCCCACCGAGCCGGCCGCCGTGCTGTGGGCGGCCAACCTGGGCTGCCTCACCTTCCACCCCTGGCCGGTCCGGCGCTCCGACACCGGCCACGTGGACGAGCTGCGGATCGACCTCGACCCGCAGCCCGGCACCGACTTCCACGACGCCGTCCGCGCCGCCCACGAGCTGCGCGCCCTGCTGGAGGAGTACGGGCTGCGCGGCTGGCCCAAGTCCTCCGGCGGGCGCGGACTGCACGTCTACGTGCCGCTGGTGCCCGAGTGGACCTTCACCGACGGCCGGCACGCGGTGATCGCCCTCGGCCGGGTACTGGAGCAGCGGATGCCCGGGAAGGTCACGACCGCCTGGTGGAAGGAGGAGCGCGGCGAACGGATCTTCGTCGACTACAACCAGATGGCCCGCGACCGCACCATCGCCTCCGCCTACTCCCTGCGCGCCCGCCCGCGCGCCACCGCCTCCACCCCGCTGCACTGGGAGGAGCTGGACGACGCCGCACCCGAGGACTTCGACCTGCGCACCGTCCCCGCCCGCTTCGCCGAACTCGGCGACCTGAACGCCGGCATGGACGGCCAGGCGTTCCGCCTGGAGCCCCTGCTGGAGCTGTACGAGAAGCAACTGCGCGACGAGGGCCTCGGCGAACTCCCCTACCCGCCCGACCACCCCAAGGCCGCCGGCGAACCCACCCGGGTACAACCGAGCCGGGCGAAGAAGAAGTAGCCCCGCCCGCCCGCCCGGCCCAATCCCGTCGAGCGGCTATTCGCCCCGCGCGCCCACCGGGGCGAGTTCGGCGACGATGCGGACGGCCTCGGCGATCTGCCCGTCCGTCAGGTCGCCCCGGGCGGTGAGGCGCAGGCGGGAGATGCCGTCCGGGACGGACGGCGGGCGGAAGCAGCCGACGGCGAGGCCCGCTCGGCGGCAGTCGGCGGCCCAGGCGACGGCGGCCTCGGGGCCCGGCGTGCGGACGGACACCACCGCGGCCTGCGGTTCGCAGGCCCGCAGTCCGGCGGCGGTGAGCTGCCGGGCCAGGGTGCGGGCCACCTCGCGGGCCCGCTCGGCGCGGGCCGGCTCGGCGCGCAGCAGCCGCAGGGCGGCGAGGGCGGCGCCGGCGGCGGCCGGGGCGAGACCGGTGTCGAAGATGAAGGTGCGGGCGGTCTCGGTGAGGTGCCGGATCACCCGGCGCGGACCGAGGACGACGCCGCCCTGCGAGCCGAGCGACTTGGAGAGGGTGGCGGTGGCCACGGTGTCCGGCTGCCCGGCGAGCCCGGCCGCCGCGAGCGCCCCGGTGCCGCCGGGGCCGAGCACGCCCAGCCCGTGCGCGTCGTCGACCAGCAGGGCGGCGCCGTGCGCGCGGACGGCCTCCGACAGCGCGGGCAGCGGGGCCGCGTCGCCGTCCACCGAGAACACCGAGTCGGTGACCACCAGCGCCCGCGGCTGCGCCCGCCCGGCGAGCACCTCGGCGACGGCCGCCGGGTCGCCGTGCGGGGCCCGGTGGACGTCGGCGCGGGAGAGCCGGCAGCCGTCGATCAGCGAGGCGTGGTTGTAGGCGTCGGAGACGATCAGGGTGTCCGGGTCGGTGAGCGCGGTCAGCGCCGCGAGGTTGGCCGTGTATCCGGAGGAGAACACCAGCGCGGCCTCCACCCCGCAGAACTCGGCCAGCTCCTCCTCCAGTTCGGTGTGCAGCGCCGTCGTCCCGGTCACCAGCCGCGACCCCGTCGAGCCCCCGCCCCAGCGCAGCGCCGCGTCCGCCGCGGCCCGGGCGACCACCGGATGCCTGGTCAGCCCCAGGTAGTCGTTGCCCGCGAGGTCCAGCACCGCGTCGTCCGCCGCCCGGCTGCGCAGCGTCCGCGTCAGCCCGGCCTCGGCCCGCATCGCGGCCGTCTCGTCGAGCCAGTCGAAGACGTGCGCCGGGGCGGAGGCGGGGACGGACGCGGGGGCGGCGGGGCGCGGCTCGGCCGCGAGCGGATGGTTCATGCTCGGCACTCTGGCACGTCGGCGGGTGCCGGGCAATGTGCGGATCGGCACAGTGCGGAATCACATGTCCCTCGGCGTTAATCTTCCGTTCATTCGAATTCAATGTCCGAGATTCCCGATTCCCTTTTGAGCAAAGGCTTTCCCAAGCTTCCCCGGGCAACTCTCGGCAGGTCACAGCGGGTTCGATACTCTCCGTTCGATCTTCACTGGGGGGTGGCAAGTGACAGACCTCGAATTCGAGCGTCGCATGAATCCGTGGCTCTTCGACGACAAGGGCAATCTGACCGAAGAGGCCAAGAAGCAGTTCCCGGACCTGGCCGGCGGCAACGCCGCCCCGGTCTCGCTGGGCCCGGCGGGCGGCAAGACCATCGCCGTGAACGCCGGCGTGCTCCAGCAGGCCGCACAGAACGCCTTCGCGTTGCGGGACTCCGTCAAGACCGAGTGCGACCAGCCCGGCGAGCACATCAACGCCGCCGCCGGGTCGCTCAAGGGCTGGAACCTCGGCGGCGCGCTCACCGCCACCTGGGGCACCTGGACCAGCCAGTCCAGCGGACTGCAGAGCACCGTCGGCGACATCGGCACCAACCTGCAGGCCACGGCCAAGAGTTACAGCAAGACCGACTCGGACATCCAGGCCAACTTCAACAAGCCTCAGGGCGCCAACAGCTAGCCGCGGTACAACGGGGGGAAGCAGCACCACCATGGTGACGTACAGTCAGCTCCAGCAGGTCGACCTCGGCAACCTCGCCTCCGCGGCGGGCGACTTCGAGAGCCTGGTCCGCAAGTGGGACCTCACCCAGCGGATGCAGAACGAGGTCATCGGCACCATCCAGCAGTCCGGCTGGCACGGTGACGCCGCCGGTCTCGCCAACGCCAAGCTCACCTGGGCCCGCGACCAGATCCACGCCGGCTTCGAGGAGGCCTCGGCCCTGGCGAAGACGCTGCGCGACGCCCACACCGAGATCACGGCCGCCCGGAAGGACCTCACCACCGCGGTCCAGAACGCGACGCACGAGGGTCTCACCGTCGACGGCGAGGGCGCGGTCCACTGGCCTCCGGCCACCACCCAGGAGGACAAGAAGGACACCGAGTACGCCAAGAGCTGGAAGGCCAAGGCCGAGACCGCCGCCAAGGCCATCGGCGACGCGGTAGACCGCGCCACCGAGGCGGACCTCGCCGCCGCCAACGCGCTCGGCAACGACACCGGCAGCGACGGCACCGCGTTCAACACCAACCCGGTCGGCGGCCTCCCGGAGGAGGAGGCCAAGGAGGCCACCTTCATCCTCGGCCTCGGCGGCCAGGCCACCGACTCCCAGCTCCAGCACCTCCAGACCATCCTGGACCACCACAACGGCGACCCTCGGTTCGCCTCCGCCTTCTACGGCAACCAGGACCCGGCGACCTTCATGGCCAAGTACGGCGCGATGGCACAGAGCGGCGACTACGCCAACAGCCCGGCCCGCACCGCGGCGATCAAGGGCATCCAGAAGGACCTGGGCCTCACCCTGGCCACCGCGACCGACACCAGGCAGTTCCCGCACGTCTCGGACGCGTGGGAGACGAAGTTCCGCGCGGCCGGCGCCACCCAGATCCCCGTCCCGGCCGGCGCCGACCCGGCGCACAGCCCGTACGGCTACCAGATCATGGCCAACCTGCTGCGGAACGGGAAGTACGACGACCACTTCCTCGTTCCGGTCGCCCAGCACATCACCCAGCTGAGCCAGGAAAGCCCGATGCGCTGGGAGCCGAGCACCAAGGCCAGCTACCCGTACACCGAGCTCAGGTTCATCGGCGTGCCGGACAAGGACGGAAACATCCAGGGTTTCAACCCGCTGAGCGCGGTCCTGGACGGGCTGAGCCACAACCCGGACGCGGCCACCAAGTTCTTCCACGACCCGGTCGCCACCTACAATCCGGACGGCACGGTCAAGAGCTCGGGCGGGGAGAACCACAACCTCGACATCTTCGCCGACAAGGGCTCGCGCTCGATCCTCATCGACGCGATGTACCCGCCCCGCCCCAACCCCGGCACCGCGAACCCCCACGAAGTGATCGACCTCGGCCACGCCCTGGAGGCGGCCACCACCGGCCGGGTGTACGACGACCCGACCGCGCCGCCGATCCCGCACACCAAGGACCAGAGCGAGCTCATGACCAAGGTGGTCGACAAGTTCGGCGGCGTGGACGGCAGGGAGCTGCTGTTCTCCAAGGACAAGAAGGACGTGGGGCTCTTCGCCGGCCTCAGCCCCAGCCTCGGGAACATGATGGCCTCGTACATGGGCGATGTTCAGCACTCCATCACCTCGACCAAGGTCGACCTGCCGTCCTCGGGAGTACCGGCGGCCTTCAACTCCGCGAACACCGCCGACCTGCTCGCCAGCCTGGGTCGCAACCCCGACGCCTACGCGGCCATCGCCACCGCGCAACAGACCTACACGACGGCACAGATCCAGGACGTCATCGCCCATGCGGCGGACCAGGGCGACCTGAACGCCGCCATCAACAACGTCACCGAGCCGGGTGGACAGGTCGCGGGCATCATCACGTCGGCCAAGGTCGACGAGATCTTCGACAAGCACCGTGAGAGCGACACGGCCTACAACAACGCGATCGACGAGCGGGCGGGCTGGGCCAAGAAGGCCTGGGACCTCACCGGCGGCAAGGCCCTGGGCGGTGTCCCCGGAGTCGGCGCGGCCGCGAACTTCGGGGTGGACAAGATCGTGGAGAACGTCACCGCCCAGTACAAGATCGACACCACCAGCCAGGCCAGCCACGACGCCGAGGCAGCCGTCATCTCCGCCAAGCAGCAGACCTCGGACGCCGCGGCCAACGCGGTACGAGAAGCGGCCACTTCCGCCGGCCTGGATCCCAAGCTGGTGAAGAACCTCGCACCGAGCGCCGGCTGGGCCGCCGTCTCCGGCTACGCGGACGGCAAGGGCAACTACGACTCCTCCATGGACCGGAAGACCAGCTGAACCGAACGCCCGACCCCTTACGCCTGCCCCCGCCCAGAAGGAACTCCGCTCCATGGTCGACGTCGCACACATCATCCCGCCGTCCCCCGACGACCCGCCGCCCACACCGTGGTGGCGGCGGCCCCGGGTGCTGCCGTGGCTGGCCGGAGGCCTCGTGGGGGCCGTCGCCATCGGCGGCGGCCTGTGGGCCTGGAAGCCGTGGCAGTCCGTCGAGCTGCCGCAGAGCGCCTGTTGGGGCGCGCTCGACCGGGAGGCGATCAGGCCGTTCGTGGGGAGCGACGGCAAGGCGGAGGCCCACGTCCACGGGGAACTGTCGGCTGCCAACCCACTCGCCCAGTGCTCGGTGTCATGGCTCCCCAAGGGAGGCCTCGCAGCCATCGACGCCACTGTGATGCGCGCCGACGACTCGCTCCACCAGATCGACCAGGCACACATGGCCGACGACATCGCGCAGGGCAGGGCGACGGAGCTCGCGGTCGGAGACCACGCGCAGGCTTGGGTCGCCCCGGCGAACGCCTGGCTGATCTTCCCGTGTCCCGTGCCCGAGGCGGGCAAGCGCGGCTACGTCTCGATCATGGTGACCGGCGATCCACAGGTGCCCGCACGACCGTTCCGTGAACTGGTCCAGAACCGGGCGGACTTCATCCTCAAGCTGGCGAAGGAGGTCGTCCAGCGGGAGGGCTGCTCCGATGTCCATCTGGTCGATCACGCCACCGTCGTCCCCTTCAAGTGACGAGGAAGCACAGCGGAGAGGAACCCGGAACCATGGCCGACGTCGCCCACATCATCCCGCCGTCCCCGGAGACCCGCCCCGGAGCCGGTCACGGGTCCGCCCCTGGCACGCAGTCGTCGCCCTCGCCGTGGTCGCCGCGGTGGGTGGCGGGCTGTGGGCGTGGAAGCCCTGGCGGTCGGTGGAGCTGCCGGAGAGCGCCTGCTGGGGGGTGCTCGGCGCGAACGACCTGAAGCGGCTCGCGGGTCCGGACGGGAAGGCCACCGAGCCCGAGCCGTCCCGCGAGATCGCCACCCCCGCGAAGCCCGTCTCGGGGAGCCGTGAATCCCGTTGCCGCGTCATGTGGACGGGTGCGGCCATCCTGCTCGACGCGGAGGTGCGACCGGCACGCGACCGGATCGACGCCGACCGGGGGAACGATGCCGGCGGCGGATCGGTCACCCCGCTCGACTTCGGCCCGGGCACGACCGGGTGGGTCGTGAGTTCCAAGAACGTCGACGGGCACGCGTCGGTCCGGCTCTACGTTCCGTGCGACTACGACGCCCCGAAGGAGGACAGCGACCAGCCCCCGCCGAAGTACCTCGGCGTGCTGGTTTCCGGGGACGTCGTCCACGGCGCCTCCTCCGCCGAGGCCCGCCAGGCCTATGCCGACATCGCGCTCAAGGTCGGCGGGGCCGCCGCGACCGCGTACGAGTGCCGCAACACCGTGACCCTGCCGGGCACCGCCCCCCGCGTCGCGCCCTGACCGGCCCGTCGCCACCCCGGGCTTTGCCGGGGGTGGCGGCGAGCAGGCAAGATAGCCGGGTGACCCTCCTTGATCTGATGCCGAAGCCCGCCACCCCCGACGCGCTGTACGAGACGTTCGCAGCCTGGGCGGAGGAGCGGGGGATCACCCTGTACCCGGCGCAGGAGGAGGCGTTGATCGAGCTGGTGTCGGGGAACAACGTGATCCTGGCGACGCCGACCGGGTCGGGCAAGAGCCTGGTGGCGGCGGGGGCGCACTTCGCGGCGCTGGCGGAGGGGCAGCGGACGTTCTACACCGCCCCGATCAAGGCGCTGGTGTCGGAGAAGTTCTTCGACCTGGTGAAGATGTTCGGCACCGAGCAGGTCGGCATGATGACCGGCGACGCGAGCGTGAACCCGACCGCGCCGATCATCTGCTGCACCGCCGAGGTGCTCGCCCAGATCGCGCTGCGCGACGGCACCCGGGCGGACATCGGCCAGGTGGTGATGGACGAGTTCCACTTCTACGCCGAGCAGGACCGCGGCTGGGCCTGGCAGATCCCGCTGCTGGAGCTGCCGCAGGCGCAGTTCCTGCTGATGTCCGCGACGCTCGGCGACGTCCGCCGCTTCGAGGAGGACCTGACCCGCCGCACGGGCCGTCCGACCACGGTGGTGCGCAACACGACCCGCCCGGTGCCGCTGTTCTACGAGTACCGCCGCACCTCGCTGCACGACACCCTGGAGGAGCTGCTGCAGACCGGCCAGGCGCCGGTCTACGTCGTGCACTTCACCCAGAAGGAGGCGGTGGAGCGGGCCCAGTCGCTGATGAGCATCAACATGTGCTCGAAGGCGGAGAAGGAGGCCATCGCCGATCTGATCGGCAACTTCCGCTTCACCACCAAGTTCGGCCGCAACCTGTCCCGTTTCGTGCGCCACGGCATCGGCGTGCACCACGCGGGCATGCTGCCGAAGTACCGCCGGCTGGTCGAACGCCTCGCCCAGGCGGGCCTGTTGAAGGTCATCTGCGGCACTGACACCCTCGGCGTCGGCGTCAATGTGCCGATCCGCACGGTGCTGTTCACCGCCCTGTCGAAGTACGACGGCCAGCGCGTGCGGATCCTGCGCGCCCGCGAGTTCCACCAGATCGCCGGCCGGGCCGGCCGGGCGGGCTTCGACACCGTCGGCCAGGTGGTGGCGCAGGCGCCGGAGCACGTGATCGAGAACGACAAGGCGATCGCCAAGGCCGGGGACGACCCGAAGAAGAAGCGCAAGGTCGTCCGGAAGAAGGCGCCGGAGGGCTTCGTCGGCTGGACCGAGGAGACCTTCGACAAGCTGATCGCCGCCGACCCGGAGCCGCTGGTCTCCCGGTTCAAGGTGAGCCACGCGATGCTGCTGTCGGTGATCGGCCGCCCGGGCAACGCCTTCGAGGCGATGCGCAAGCTGCTGACCGACAACCACGAGGACAAGGCCGCCCAGCGCCGGCACATCCGCACCGCGATCGCCATCTACCGCTCGCTGCTGGAGGGCGGCGTGGTGGAGCGGCTGCCGGAGCCGGACGCCGAGGGCCGGATCGTCCGCCTCACCCTGGACCTCCAGGAGAACTTCGCGCTCAACCAGCCGCTGTCCACCTTCGCGCTGGCCGCCTTCGAGCTGCTCGACCCGACCTCGCCCTCGTACGCGATGGACGTCATCTCGGTGGTCGAGGCGACCCTCGACGACCCGCGCCAGATCCTCGCCGCGCAGCAGAACAAGGCGCGCGGCGAGGCCGTCGGCGAGATGAAGCGGGACGGCATCGAGTACGAGGAGCGGATGGAGCGGCTCCAGGAGATCACCTACCCGAAGCCGCTGGAGGAGCTGCTCACCCACGCCTACGAGGTGTACCGCCGGGCGCACCCGTGGATCGGCGACCACCAGCTCCAGCCGAAGTCGGTGGTCCGCGACCTGTACGAGCGGGCGATGACCTTCTCGGACTACGTCGGCTTCTACGAGCTGGCCCGCACCGAGGGCATCGTGCTGCGCTACCTGGCCGGCGCGTTCAAGGCGCTGGAGCAGACCGTCCCCGAGGACGTGAAGACCGACGACCTCAAGGACGTCATCGCCTGGCTCGGCGAGCTGGTCCGCCAGGTCGACTCCAGCCTGCTGGACGAGTGGGAGCAGCTGGCCAACCCGACCGAGCCGCAGGCCGCCGAGGTGCGGCTGGACGACAAGCCGGCGCCGGTCACCGCCAACGCCCGCGCCTTCCGCGTCCTGGTGCGCAACGAGATGTTCCGCCGGGTCGAGTTGTGCGCGCTGGAGCACTACAAGGAGCTCGGCGAGCTGGACGGCGAGTACGGCTGGGACGCGGACCGCTGGGCGGACGCCATGGACGGGTACTGGGAGGAGTACGACGACCTCGGCACCGGCCCGGACGCGCGCGGCCCGAAGATGCTGATCATCGAGGAGGAGGACTCCGCCTGGCGGGTCCGGCAGATCTTCGACGACCCGGAGGGCGACCACGACTGGGGCATCAGCGCGGAGGTCGACCTGTACGGCTCGGACGAGGAGGGCCGGGCGGTCGTGCGGGTGACCTCGGTGGACCGGCTCGGCGGCTGAGCCGGGCCTCGGCCAGGGCCTGAGCCCGGCCCGGTCATGACGGTGACGGATCCCCCCGGAGGCCACGGCTTCCGGGGGGATCCGTCGTCAGGCGTCGTCAGATGTCGTCAGGCGTCGTCGGGCCGTCGTCACATCCGGGTCAGGCAGGCCGTCGTCACACCCGGGTCAGGCCGTCGTCACACCCGGGTCAGGCCCTCGTCACATCCAGGCGAACGGCGAGCCCGCCGCGTAGGAGAGCGCGCGAGTGGCCTCGTCCAGGTTCTGTTCGGTGCTGGGCGCCGTGCCGCCGGCCGTCGGGCCGGGCGCGGTCGGCGTCCCGGGGCCGCTCGGGGTGGAGCCCGTCGCGCGGCCGTCGCCCGACCGCGAGCTGGTGACCGTCACGTAGTGCCCGACCGCCTCGACCCGGGGCTCGCCGCCCGTCCGGGCTCCACCGGCCGACTGGGCGGGGGCGGTGGAGGCGTCGGCGAGGATGAAGGCGACCGCGCCGGGCTTGGCCCGCAGGGCGTCGGCGGCCCTGGCGGCGGAGGACTGGTCGGGGAAGCGCAGCAGGGTGACGCTGCTGAGCACCGGGTGGTCCTGGCCGGTGAAGCTGACGGCCAGGTAGCTCTGGCAGCCGGTGTCCTTCAGCGGGTCCTGGGTGCGGTCCTGGAGCGCCTCGGCGCAGTTCTCGCCCTGCCGGACGCCGTTGCGCCGCGCCTTGAAGGCGCCGACCTCGACGGGCCGCTGGGCGGGGAAGAGGATGTCGACGTTGAGGGCCTCGGGGTCGGTGCGCGGCGGCGGGGCACCCACCACCCGCGGTGTCGCGGTCGCGTCCTTGCTGGACGGGCCGAGCCCCGGTATGTAGTCGCCGGGCATCGGGCGGGTGATGATCCACCCTCCGGCCGCGACCACCCCGACCACGACGATCCAGCCGGCCGCGCGACGGCCCGTCAGCCGACGGCCCCGCCTGCGGTCCGTTCCCCCCTCGGTGTCGGCGCCCTCGCCGACCCGCTGCCCTGCCGGGCCTTCCCGGCCCTCTCCCGGAGTCGGGGTGTGCTCCCCCTGCGTGGTCATGGCGCAGATTCTAAGCACCCCGGGGGTGGCGTGGATCACGGGGTCGGGGGTTGTGGATCATCGTCCGCCGGAAGCCGTCCACCGGCGGTCCATTGTCAATACGTCGACAACTCGCCACATCTGCACTACCCGCCGGTAACCTGAAGCCCGACCCCACGTCAAGCGCGTGACCAGCGGCGGAGCCGTGACCTTCGACACTGTGGCAATCGGCACATCCTCACACCCATCTTCTGGCAGATTTGCTCTGGCGCCGCTCGATCGCCACCAGGCAGGATCGGCCCCATGGATCTGCTCGATACCCTCACCGCCAAGGGCCTGCGCGGCGAAGTCCCGACCCGCGAGGAGGCCCTGGCCGTCCTCGCCACCACCGACGACGAGCTGCTGGACGTGGTCGCCGCGGCCGGCAAGGTGCGCCGCCGCTGGTTCGGCCGCCGGGTCAAGCTCAACTACCTGGTGAACTTGAAGAGCGGGCTCTGCCCGGAGGACTGCTCGTACTGCTCGCAGCGCCTCGGGTCCAAGGCCGAGATCCTCAAGTACACCTGGCTCAAGCCCGACCAGGCCGCCGAGGCCGCCCGTGCCGGAGTGGCCGGCGGGGCGAAGCGGGTCTGCCTGGTCGCCAGCGGCCGCGGCCCGACGGACCGCGACATCGACCGGGTCACCGACACCATGGCCGCCATCAAGGACGCCGACCCCGAGGTCGAGATCTGCGTCTGCCTCGGCCTGCTCTCCGACAACCAGGCGGAGCGGCTGAAGGCCGCCGGTGCCGACGCCTACAACCACAACCTCAACACCTCCGAGGGCACGTACGGCGACATCGCCACCACCCACACCTACGCGGACCGGGTGGACACCGTGCAGAAGGCGCACGGCGCGGGCCTGTCCGCCTGCTCCGGCCTGATCGCCGGCATGGGCGAGAGCGACGAGGACCTCGTCGACGTCGTCTTCGCCCTGCGCGAGCTGGGCTCGGACTCCGTCCCGGTCAACTTCCTGATCCCGTTCGAGGGCACCCCGCTCGCCAAGGAGTGGAACCTCACCCCGCAGCGCTGCCTGCGCATCCTGGCGATGGTCCGCTTCGTCAACCCGGACACCGAGGTGCGGATCGCCGGCGGGCGCGAGGTGCACCTGCGCTCGATGCAGCCGCTCGGCCTGCACATCGCCAACTCCATCTTCCTCGGCGACTACCTGACCAGCGAGGGCCAGGCCGGGCAGACCGACCTCGACATGATCAAGGACGCCGGCTTCGAGGTCGAGGGCGCCGGCGAGGCCACCCTGCCGCGCCACCGGGCGGACGTCGCCGAGGCCGCCCAGGCGGGCGGCGGCTGCGGCACCGCGGCCTCGGCCTGCGGCAGCGGCGGCGGCTGCGGCCCGTGCGGCGGCCACGCCCACGCCCCCTCGTCCTCGGCCGCGCAGGCCTCCTCGGACTCGTCGGCCGCGCAGGCCTCGCCGGCCGCGCCCGCCGCGGAGTCCTCGGGCGACGAGCTCCGCAGCGACCTGGTGAAGGTCCGCCGCCGCGGCGCCGGCACCGAACTCGCGCCCAACGCCTGACACTCACGGGAGAACCGCCCACCATGCCCCAGCCGTCCACCGACACGCTGCTCGCCCTCGACCGCGCCCACGTCTGGCACCCGTACGGGCCGATGCCCGGCACCGCCACCCCGTACGTGGTCGAGTCCGCCTCGGGGGTGCGGCTGCGCCTGGCCGAACCGGTCGCGGGCGGGCGGGAGGAGCTGGTGGACGGGATGTCGTCCTGGTGGGCGGCGATCCACGGCTACCGGCACCCGGTGCTGGACGAGGCGGTGCGCGAGCAGCTGGGGCGGATGAGCCACGTGATGTTCGGCGGGCTCACCCACGAGCCCGCCGTCCGGCTGGCCGCCAGGCTGGTGGAGATCACCCCGGAGCCGCTGCGGCACGTCTTCCTCGCCGACTCGGGCTCGGTGGCCGTCGAGGTGGCGATGAAGATGTGCCTCCAGTACTGGCAGTCCACCGGGCGGCCGGCCAAGCGCCGGCTGCTCACCTGGCGCGGCGGGTACCACGGGGACACCTTCCACCCGATGTCGGTGTGCGACCCGGACGGCGGGATGCACCACCTGTGGGGCGGGGTGCTGCCGGGCCAGCTGTTCGCCCCGGAGCCGCCGGCCGGGTTCGACGCCCCGCTCGACCCGGCGTACGCCGCGCGGTTCGAGGAGCTGATGGCCCGGCACGCCGACGAGCTGGCCGCCGTCATCGTCGAGCCGGTGGTCCAGGGCGCGGGCGGGATGCGCTTCCACTCCCCCGCCTACCTGCGGATGCTGCGCGAACTGTGCGACCGCTACGGGGTGTTGCTGGTCTTCGACGAGATCGCCACCGGCTTCGGGCGCAGCGGCGCGCTGTTCGCCGCCGACCACGCGGGCGTCTCGCCGGACGTGATGTGCCTCGGCAAGGCGCTGACCGGCGGGTACCTGACGCTGGCCGCCACGCTGTGCACCTCCGAGGTCGCCGACGGGATCAGCCGCGGCGAGGTGCCGGTGCTCGCGCACGGGCCGACGTTCATGGGCAACCCGCTGGCCTGCGCGGTCGCCAACGCCTCGCTGGAGCTGCTGCTCGGGCAGGACTGGTCGGTGGAGGTGAAGCGGATCGAGACGGGGCTGGCCGAGGGCCTCGCGGCGGCCGCGGACGTCCCGGGCGTACGCGACGTAAGGGTCCAAGGGGCCATCGGTGTCGTGCAGTTGGACCATCCCGTGGACGTTGCGGCGGCCACCGAGGCGGCGGCGCGCGAAGGCGTGTGGCTGCGGCCGTTCCGGGACCTGATCTACACCATGCCCCCCTATGTGACGCAGGACGACGACGTGGCGCGGATCGCCGCCGCCGTGACCGCCGCGGCGGTGAAGGGATGAGCGCGCGCATCCTGTTCGTGACGGGCACCAACACGGACGTCGGCAAGACCGTCGCCACCGCGGCGGTCGCCTCGGCGGCGCTGCGGGCCGGGCTGAAGGTCGCGGTGCTCAAGCCGGGGCAGACGGGCGTCACTCCGGACGAACCCGGCGATGCCGCCGAAGTCCTTCGCCTGGCAGGCGAACTGACGATCCGTGAGCTCGTGCGCTACCCGGAGCCACTGGCGCCCGACACGGCCGCCCGACGGGCCGGGATGCCGTACCTCTCCCCCGCCGAGGTGGTGTCCGAGGTCGCCGGACTGGCGTCCACGCACGACCTGGTGCTCGTGGAAGGCGCGGGCGGGCTGCTGGTCCGCTACGACGACCAGGGCCGCACGCTCGCCGACCAGGCCCGGGCCGTGCTCGACGCCGGGCTGCCGGCCGAGGTGCTGCTGATCGCCTCGGCCGGGCTCGGGACGCTCAACATCGTCTCCCTCACGGCGGAGGCCCTCGCGGCCCGCGGCCTGCCCCTCGCGGGCGTGCTCGTCGGCTCCTGGCCCGCCGAACCCGGCCTCGCCGAGCGCTGCAACCTGGCCGACCTGCCCCGCTGCGCCGGCGCCCCGCTGCTCGGCGCGCTGCCGGAACGAGCAGGCGGTGTCGAGGACTTCGCCGCCCTCGCGTACGCCTCGCTGGCCCCTGAGCTGGGCGGCAGCTGGGACGTGGAGCACTTCGCGCACCTCCACCGGCCCGAATCGGCCCCGCTTCGCTCGATGGGGTGATCCCGCCTTCCGCCCCTGTCGGAAGGCGGGGCGGCTCAATACCGTTCCTTCCATGACAGACGGGCTCACCGCAGACGAGGCCCTGCGGGCCTTGGCCGCCCTGGAGGCGGCGTGGAAGGACGACGACGAGGCGCTGTTCGCCCTGGCGGCGGGCGGCGCCGGTGAACGGCCGCTGCCGGCGCTGGTCGCGGCGTACGGCGAGCACGCCATGGACACCCTGATGGCGCTCGCCTTCGGCCTGCGCGCCACCATGAGCGACGAGGAGATCGCCGAGATCTCCGACGCCGTCAGCTCCAACATCGGCGCCCGGATGAGCGCCCTGCTCACCCAGACCCTCAAGGCCTGGGGCACCCTCGCCCCCGCGGACGACCTCTCGGTGACGAAGATCATCGCCCACACCGTGATCGACGCGATGCGGGCCGTCACCGAGGACCCCAGCAAGACCGAAGTGCTGCCCCTCCTGGCCACCTTCCGCAGCTACGCCCTCAACGAAGCCTGAGGGGTGGAGGAATGGCGTGGGGGGGGCGTGGGCGACGCGAGCCACACCCCCCCGCGGCGCCGCCACGACCCCCCCCCCCCCGCCCGGAAACACCCCCCCGGCGACGTCGCAAATTAAAAAAAAAAAGACCACCCC